>JAUXWS010000053.1 GCA_030685015.1 bacterium | reverse complement strand
TCGAGCGCGACCGCGCCGGCCACCGCCTGCGCCTGCCGGCCGGCATGGAGCTGGACTTCGGCGGCATCGGCAAGGAATACGCCGTGGACCGCAGCGCGGCCCTCCTCGACAGGGCGGCGCCCGGCCCTTGGCTGGTCAACTTCGGCGGAGACCTGCGGGCGGGCGGCGCGGACGATCAGAGCACGCCCTGGAGCGTGGGTCTGGATGATCCGGCGGAGACCGGACGCGCCGCGGCCGGCGCCTTCGACCTGAGGCAGGGCGCCCTGGCCACCAGCGGCGACGCCCGCCGCTTTCTCATGCACCTGGGCCGTCGCTACGGCCACATTCTCGACGCCCGCACGGGCTGGCCGCCGGAGGACGCCCCGCGCAGCGTCACCGTCCACGCGCCCGCCTGCAGCCAGGCAGGGCTGCTGGCGACGGTGGGCCTGCTGATGGGCGGTGGTTGCGAGGGCTGGCTGAGGTCACTGGGGGCTTCCCACCATGTCTTGCGTTAGGGACGCGCCCCGCCCGCCCGCTATCCATTTTCCTTGTTGTTCTCCCTTCGATCAGTCACCTTTTGCCGCGTATCCTGGAGGTGACCATGCGCGCGCTCCTCTGCCTTCCCCTTCTAGCGCTGCTGTCGGCCGGCTGCGGAACGGATTCCGCCCCGGGTGCGCCGGCCGGCGACCCCATGGACGAGCTGGAATCGTCCCTCCACGACCTGCGGGGCCGTGGCGAGACCCTGTGGGCCATCAGCGTGGAGACTCTCGACCTGGTCCATTTGACGGCGGACCGCGAGGGCTGGAGCTTGGCCTGGCGCGTGGGGGCCGGCGAGATCGTGGGCGAGGCGGACCAGGATTCCCTGCGATGGCTCACGCCGGCGGCCGGCTCCTCCTGGGTGGAACTGACCCTGACCCGTGGCGACGAGCGCCACACCTGCCGCCGGTGGATCCCCCTGGTCCTGGAGCCGCTTGCCATCGCGCTGAGCGCCGAGACGGACCTTGACGACATCGGGCGGCACACCCTTTCCTGCGCTGTCACGGCCTCGCCGCGGGCGCCCCTGGCCCTGCAGTGGGGAGCGGAGACGGGCACGGTGGAGGCGGCCCCGCATGGCCACAGCGCCGTTTGGGAAGCGAGGCCGGCGGGCGAGCACCGGATCTGGGTGCTTGCGGACGATGGGTATCGCCAAGCGGCGGACACCCTCACCCTCGTCGTCGCCAACGTGCCGCCGCGCTTCGATGTCATGGACCATGGCGACTATTACGATGACCCCGCGGCCCCGATCGGCATGTTGGACCTCAGGGGCACGGACCTCAACCACGATCCGCTCACCCTGGAGGTGACGGACCTGGACGGGCTGGTGCTGATGGAGTGGGCGACACTCGACGCGACGGACGAGTTGCAGGGGTGCTGGAGGCTGTTGTTCGACCTTGCGACCAGTGCCTCCGGTTGGCGCACGCATCGCTTGCGCCTGTCCGATGGGGTGCACCAGGTGGAGCTGGATCAGCCCATCCTCGTCTACGCCCCCTGAGGGAGCGGCGGGGAGACGCCCTCGCGGCGGCGCATCGCCCTTCCTACCTTGGGCGCGACGGCCGGACGGTCCGGCCGCCTGTTTGCAAGGAGTCCGCATGACCATCCGCATCACCTACTGCCAGACCTGAAACTACCAGCCCCGGGCCGCCAGTCTGGCGGATTTCTTGGCGGGGCACGGCTTCAAGGACATCAAGCTGCACCCCGGAAGCGGCGGCATTTTCGACGTGGAGGCGGACGGCCGCATGATCTTCCGGAAATTCGACGAGGGCCGCTTCCCCGAGGCGGCCGAGATCCTGGGGCGGCTGGCCCCTTGAGCGCCGACGAGGAGCTGCGCCGCTGTCGCGACCTGCTGGGGCGCCTCTCCTCGGAACTGGCCCTGGCCGAGGAACGCGAGCGCCGCGTCCTGGCGGAGCATCTCCATGACCACGTGGGACAGGGTCTGGCCCATTTGCGGCAGAGGCTGCTCGCCCTGCGCGACCGTGTCCAGTTCAGCGGCCTGGAGGAGGACCTGAACGAACTGGTGGACCTCAGCGCGCGCATCATCCAGTCCACCCGCACGCTCAGCTTCGACCTCAGCCCGCCCGTCCTCTACGACCTGGGCCTGGCCGAGGCGCTGGATTGGCTGGCCGAGCGGCACGACGGCCAGAACGGCGCCCGCGTCACCTTCCTTTGCCATGGTCGGCGGGACTGCGCCCTGCCCCGCGACCGGCGCGTCCTGGTCTACACCTCGGTGCGGGAACTCCTGATCAACAGCCTCACGCACGGAGCGCCCCATCGCGTGGTACTGCTGCTCAGCGGCGACGCGGAGGGCGTGACGGCGGAGGTGAAGGACGACGGCCGGGGCTTCGAGCCGCGGGAGCTGTCCGCCCGCGGCCGGCCGGAGGGCTACGGCCTCTTCAGCATCCGCGAGCGCGCCGCCGCCCTGGGCGGCTTCTTCGAGATCCGGTCCGGCGCCGGCCTGGGCGCCCGCGCCACCATGCGCATTCCGCGCGAGAAAGGGAGTGCATGAAGATCCTCCTGGCGGACGACCACAAGCTGCTGCGCGACGCCCTCGTCCCCGCCCTGCGCGGGCGATTTCCCGGCTGCGCCGTGCTGGAGGCCGCCGACGGCCGCGAGGCGCTCAACCTGGCCCGCGCCGAGCAGCCCGCGCTCATCCTCATGGACATCACCATGCCCGGTCTC
>JAUXWS010000052.1 GCA_030685015.1 bacterium | reverse complement strand
TGTTGGGCGGCGAATTCCCATTCCGCCTCGGTGGGCAGGCGGTAGCCCGTGGCCGTGTAGGGATTGCGGGGGTTGGGAATTTGGCCCCATTGGCCTTCGTAATAGCGGGGCAGGTTCTCCATCTGGCTGCGCCAGTCGCAGTAGCAGGCCGCGCCGTACCAGGACACCCACATCACGGGATGGTTCACCGGGTCGTAGTTACCGCCAGGGTAGGCCTCACCCGGACCCCAGCTTCCAGCATCGTAAGTACCGGCTTGCAGGTAGAACTGCTGCGTGCCGGCGTTGTAGCGAATCTCGCAGTAATCGCGACCGGGGTAGTTGATCCGCAGCAGGTTCACGCCATACTGCTGGACATAGTCCCCCACCACGGACACCAAGCCCTGCGCCTTGGCCCAGTTCAGCGCCTCCAGGTACTGGGCATTGGTCACTTCGGTGCGGCCCAGCAGGAAGTCGTTGGTCAGGGTCACCAAATGCTCGGGCGTGGCCACGCCGGCCTGGCCCATCACGAACTGGCCGGCGGGGATCAGCACCATGTCCAGGGGATTGGCATCCGGGCAGGATTGCACCTGGACTCGATAGAAGCCACGATCACCTGTGAAGCTGTCCGTGTAGCTCGCAGCCGAGGTGCTGTCGATCCAGGTGGCCTCCGTCGGGAGAAAGCCCGGCGACTCGCTCAGGTGGACATCATAAAAGACACAGTCAAGAGGGTTGCCCAGGGTGTCCTGGGTCACGGGCGACCAGTCCAGTTGGACATGCGCCGAGTCCGCCACCTGGATCTGCAGATCGGTGACGGGCAAGGGCGGTGCAGCCAGGGCCACGGCAAGGGAGCCCAGCAGGCCGGCAAGGAAAGTGGTAGTGGTTCTCATGGTGACTCCGTTCATCAACATCCGCTCCGCCGCCCGGTCCGCAGGCCTTGCCCTGCGACTTCCGCGCGGGCTCGCTCGGCCTGGGGCCTAGCGTCGTGGCTCACGTGTTCCCAGCAAACAGCCCCCCAAAGGGTAGGAGGGCAACGGCTCACGGGAGAGTCCTGCAGAGACGGAAGCCGTAGAAGTAGTAGTTGCTGAACGGGCTGCCATAGAAGCGAAAGGCGCACGGCAGGTTGGTCGCGCTGTTGCCCCAACCGCTGCCCCGTTCCACACGGCCGGAGCCGCTGGCCGGACCCGCCGGGTTTGACTGCGGACTGCTGCTGTAGCTCCCGTACCAATCATTGCACCACTCCCACACATTCCCCGCCATGTCCTTCAGACCCAGTTCGCTGTCACCGGCAGGGTAGCTGCCTACCGGCGCCGTCCATCCCATACAACCGCTGTAGTTGGCATGCACACAAGCCGTGGGTGACGCATTGCCCCATGGATAGGTGCGCTCGTCATCGTACTGCGCCGCAAACTCCCATTCCGCCTCTGTGGGCAGGCGATAGCCCGCAGCGGTGTAGGGGTTGTTGGGGCTGGGAATCTGCCCCCAGTTGCCGTTGTAGTAGGGGGGCAGGCCATTCATCAGGCTGAGCCAGTCGCAATAGCAAGCCGCACCATACCACGACACATTCTTGACGGGGTGGTTCGCTGGGTCGTAGGCGCCGCCGGGGTAGGCCTCACCTGGACCGTAACTGCCGGCATCCCAGGTCCCGGCCTGCAGGAAGAATTGTTGCGTTCCGGCGTTGTAGCGGATTTCGAAGCGATCGTAGCCGCTCTCGTTGATGCGCAACAGGGTCACGCCGTACTGCTGCACATAGTCCCCCACCACGGAGACCAAGCCCTGCGCCTTGGCCCAGTTCAGCGCCTCCAGGAATTGGGCGTTGGTCACCTCGGTGCGGCCCAGCAGGAAGTCGTTGGTTAGGGTAACGGAGTGCTCGGGCGTGGCCACGCCGGCCTGGCCCATCATGAACTGGCCGGCGGGGATGAGCACCATGTCCGGACCCCCGCCGTCGCTGACTGCGATCACGCGATAGAGCCCCAGTCCCGACGGGGACACGGCGCCCACATCCGTGGTGCTGGTGCCCACGATTGTCTCGAGCAGGGTGAAGGCGGCCCCCACACCGGCGGCCTTCCATACCTCGTATTGCACGTCGGAGAGGGGGCAGCCGCCCACCGATTCCGTCACGGGCGGCCAACTGAGCAGCACATCACCGCCACTGACAGAGATCTGGACCTGCGGCGCCTGCGGTGTCGGATCGGTGCACACGTAGGGATGCGCCCCACTCAGGATCAGGCTGTAGGCCTGGGAAGCAATGGTCCCCTTGTGGCTGATGACGAGCGTATGAATTCCCGTCTCCGTGGCCGTGAACTGGATCTGCTCGACGTTGTCCCGCGTGTTGTCGCCCCGCGTCGCCGCCAGCGCGGGGTTGGCGGGGTCGAGGATCCAGGGCAGCCGGGCCGTCCCCACGGGGGGGTGGCAGCGCAGGTCCAGGTCGTGGACGAGGATGGGATCGGGCGGATCCAGGGCGGGGGCGGGGGAGGTGCCGGGCGGGTCCGTCCAGCCCATGGTGATGCGCACATCGTGGCCGGCCTCGGCCCACAAGGAGAGGTTCTCCTGTGCGCCGTTCTGCAACTGCCGCTCCTGGATGTGCCAATCCTCCGTCTCCTGCAGGCTGATCAACTCCGCGGCGGCGCGCGTGTTGAGCAGCCCCCAGCCGTGGCTGTAGTCCGGGCCGGCGGCAGGGCCCGCCTCGTCGGTGGTGTGGATAAGCAGGGCCTTCAGCGTGGCGGCGCGGGGTACGGTGCCCAAACGCGCCTCGTAGTGCTGACCCAGCAGCGCCACGGATCCCGCGGCATTGGGGCTGGCCATGGAGGTGCCGGAATAGGTGGCGTACTCCGTGTCGGAGCCGTTGAGAGAGGAGGTCAGACCGATCCCGTTGGCGACCAGGTCGGGCTTGATGCGGCCGTCGTCGGTGGGTCCCCAGTTGCTGAAGGCGCTCATCACCACGTCCGCGGGAGCGGCATAGCCGGCCGGCACGTCGTCCACGGCGCCGATGGTCAGGGTGTTCTTGGCGCACTTGTCCGCGCCGATGCAATCATAGCCCCCGCTGGCGCCGTCGGCCTGGCGCGTGACCGTGCTCAGGACCCAGCCGCCGTCCCAGACGTAGTGGAGGCCGCCGGCCCCCGGCCCCGTGTCGTCCCGGTCGTTGCCCGCGCTGTTCACGATGAGGTAGGTGGGATGCGCATGGGCGATCTCGTCATGATCGCGGCTCTTGCTGCCATAATAACCGAACTGGTAGGCCTCCAGCGGACTGATGCTGATGTCGCCGTACCAGTACCAGTCGCTGCCGGACCAGTACCACCCGCTGATCCAACCGTAGGAATGGTTGGATACGCGCAAGCCGCCCGCCGCGGCGGCGGCCATCTCGCCCAGGTCGTTGTCCCAGTTCCAGCTGGTGAGGGCGGCTTGGTAGGCCATGCCCCGGGCGGCCGGATCCACGCCGGCGGCGATCAGCGTCCCGGCCACGTGGGTGGAATGGGCGGAGGTGGCGCCCGCGTCGTGGATCGTGACGCGTCCGCCGAACTCCTGGTGGCTGGCGCGCACCGCGCCGCTGTCCCAGATGCCCAGGTAGCCGATGCCGCTCCCCGTCAGGTTCAGACCGGCGCCGCCGCCCGGCCAGACATCGTCCGTGCTCAGGGTGCGCGCGGCGTTGAGGTTCTCCTCGGCGAGGAAGACCGGCATGCCGCTGACGTCCAGATGATCGAAAGCGATGCCCGGGCGGCTCAGCAAGTGGCGCATGGGCGCGCTGTCCGAGGCCAGCAGGCGCTGGAAGGCCGTGCCCCGCCCGCCCTGCCATTCCATCGTGAGGCGCCGGCTGAGGGGCGTGTCCGTCCCGTCGGGGAGTGCCTGCGCCCAGGCGCCTGCCGCAAGCAGGAGCAGGAGGCCAGTGCCGGGTGAGCTGATCCGAGTCGGGGTCATCTGTTGCTCCTGTCGTTGATTACTGTGTGCGGAAGGGGAGGGCCAATCACGCGATGTCAGCCGGAACATGCAAGCACTACCTCGCTGGACCAGGTGACCGGCGCCGGTGCAACAGTGTCGCCCGGGTCCGGCCGCCGCGCCCTGCCAGGCAACTATGAGAGGCCCAGCACCAGCCGCAGCGCGTTCTCCACGGCGCACAGCCCGGCGGCGCTGAGCCGGGTCAAGGGACCCTCCCCCAGGCGCCGCCGGTCAATGGTGCGGGGCTGGTCGGTGAGCACCACGCTGTCCTGGAGCAGCCGGTCACGGGCGCCCAATCGGATGAACAGCTCGCCCGCAGGCATGGTCATCGTGCTCAAGGGCAGGACGACGACCAGGGGCGTGACGGCCTCGGACAACTCGTCCGCCTGGATCACCAGCGCCGGATGGATCTTGCCCAGTTCCTCGCCGCGCGCGGGATTGAAGTTGGCGACTCACACC
>JAUXWS010000051.1 GCA_030685015.1 bacterium | reverse complement strand
CCCCACCCTCCCGGGGCACTGGGGTTTCGCCCAAAAGTTCACTGAATAGCCCCCCGATTGGCGTGCAGAAGAAGGAGCCGTCCAGACGCATGGACAGGGGCGATCCGCCCCAGCCTGATGCCGGATCCAACGTCTGCGCGGCCGCCCATCATGCTTCCCTTGTCCTCGGGTCCATTGGATTCCAGGTACATGGTCGCGGGATGGCGACGAATGCCGACCTCCCACAGGGCTCGTGGGGATGGGCGGTGTGGTCTTGTTCCGTTTCTTGAAAAACACGCGCGATCCCTCCCACCACCTCCCCACCCTCCCGGGGCACTGGGGTTTCGCCCAAAAGTTCGCTGAACATGCCTAAAAACGATGTGCAGATAAAGGGGCTGTCCAGTCGGCCCAACAGGGGCGATCCACTCCAACCCGACTCCGCCCTTGCTGTCCAGGCTGCCGCCCAACGTGTTTCTCCGGCCTTCGCGCTCTTTGGATGCAAGGTACCTGCTCGCAGAATGCGCGATGGCCGCCAACCATCCACACGGTTCGTGGGGATGGGCGGGGTGATCCTGTTCCGTTTCGTGAAGATCACATGTTTTCCCTCCCACCACCTCCCCACCCTCCCGGGGCACTGGGGTTTCGCTGAAAAGTTCGCTGAACACGCCCCCAAACGGTGTGCAGATTTAAAGGCTGTCCAGTGGGCCCCACAAGGGCGATCCACCCCAGCCCGGTTCCGCTTCCACCGTCCAGGCGGCCGCCCTCCTGCGCCCTGGGCCTATCCCGGAGATTATCGATCCTCCCGCCACCGCAGGCGCGCCGCCTCCAGCTCCTCCGGCCGGTTGACGTTCTCCAGCGCCCGCGGATCGGGCAGGTCGAGGAGGAGGGCGCCCTTGTGGTCCAGGGCGCGACGCGGGCAGCGTGTCTCCGCCGCCAGGTTGCCCAGCAGGAGCGCGCGCGAACGGGGCTCCCACACGGCGCAGAGCGGCTCGGGCAGCCCGCTGGCGGGATCGCGGAAAGCCGTCGCCACGCGCCAGGGGTCGCGCCCGGCCAACAGGGCGTCCAGGAGCTCCGGCGTGACGAAAGGCAGGTCGCAGCCCAGAACCAGCCAGGCCGCCTCCGGGTCCGCCTCGAGGGCGGAAAGGATGCCGCCGACCGGACCCATCTCCACGAAGCGGTCTTCGATGAGGGGGCGGCCCAGCATCTCGCGCCCCTGGCCGGCCCGGGCTGAGATGTGCACGGTCTGGCAGCAGGACTCCAGCAGGCGGGCGGCGCGCTCCACCTGCGGCACGCCGTCGTACTCGAGCAGGGCCTTGTCGCGGCCCATGCGCCTGCTGTGGCCGCCCGCCAGGACCAGGCCGCGCAGGGGGCGGGCCGCCAGCCGGGCCGTGAAGCGCTCCAGCAGCCAATCGGCGATGCCCGCCACGTCGTCACGATGGAAGAGGGGGGGCGCCTCCCCCGCGGGCAGGGCGGCGGCCCAGGCGGCGGGAAGAGCTTGGTCCACCCGACCGGACTCCTTGGTGAGCAGCCCCGCCACGCGGAGCGGCTGCTCGGTGGGTTCGCAGCCCTCGAGGAAGACAAGTTTGTCCAGGCGCGGCTCCCGCCGATAGCCTTCCAGCAGCACCAGATCGCAGGCGGCGAAGAGCTGGCGGGAGAGGGCGGGCGCGGCGCCTCCCGTCAGGCCGCCCGCCCAGGCCTCGCCGGACTGGATCTGCAGGGCGCAGGCCCCCGCCTCGCGCAGGCGCCAGGTGTCCTTGCCCTCGTGGTCCATCTGGAAACCGTGGACGTCGCGCTTGACATAGCCCACGCGGCGGGTGGGGGCCAAGCGGCGTACGAGCCGCTCCAGCAGGGTGGTCTTGCCGCTGCCCGAGTGGCCGCAGACGGCCAGCTCGAAGGGGTGGAAGAGGGGGCCGCGGCCTTCGCCACGCCGGCCCTCGCCGTGACGTCCCCCGCTCATGCCGGCACCAGGCGACCGTCACGCACCGTGCGGCGGCCACCCTCCTTCTCCAGCAGGCGGATGCCGTCGATGACCAGCTCGTGGCTGAGCGCCTTGCACATGTCGACGATGGTGAGGGCCGCCACCGCCACGCCGGTGAGGGCCTCCATCTCCACCCCGGTGCGGCCGTGGAGGGCGGCCTCGCAGCGCAGTAGGGCGACGGCGCACCCTTCGTCGCCCGCCTCCACCTGGATGCTGAGCCGCACGCGCTCCAGCGGCAGCGGGTGGCAGAGGGGGATCAGCTCGGCCGTGCGCTTGGCGGCCATCGTCCCGGCCAGGATGGCGGTGTGGAGGACGGGCCCCTTGGGGCTGTCCAGCTCGCCGTCGCGAAGCAGGGCGGCCACGGCAGCGGGCAGCCGGACCCGCCCCTCCGCCAGGGCGCGGCGCGCCGTGACGGGCTTGCCGCCCACGTCCACCATGGCGGGGCGTCCGTCCGGATCCAGGTGGCTCAATCCTTCCATTTCACCCTCCAATCCTGGCCATCACCTCGTCCACCTGCGCGATGCGGTCCAGCGGCCTCATGGCCAGCACCCGCGCCAGCGCCGCGAGCAGCTCCGCGGGAGGCAAGCCGCGCAGGTCGAGGCCATCGCCGCTCATCAGGCATGCGCGCAGGAAGCCGGTGGCCGACAGCCGCAGGCGCGAACAGCCGGCGCAGAAGGGGCGCGACTCGCTGGCGATGAAGCCGATGCGGCCGCCGCCCGCCGTGGCGTAGTCGAAGGAGGTGGCGTCGGGCGGCCCGGGCAGGGGCGTGAGCCGCTCCCCCGCCGCCCGCAGCGTGGCGATCACTTCGTCCGCCGGGATGAACAAGGCAGGCTGCCGCTGGGACGCGACCCCGATGCGCATCAGCTCCAGGAAGCGCACGGTCACGCCCTCTGCTTCGGCCAGGCGCAGGAAGTCCGGCACCTCGCCGTCGTTGAGCCCGCGGAAGAGGACCACGTTGAGCTTGACCTGCAGGCCCTGGTCGCGCGCGGCTCGGGCGGCGGCCAGCACCTGCGCGGGTTGGCGGCCACCGGTGATGCGGGCGAAGGTCTCCGGCCGCAGGCTGTCCAGACTGATGTTGACGCCGTGCAGCCCCGCCCCGCGCAGGGCGGGCAGGAGCGGTTCCAGACGCTGGGCGTTGGTCGTCATGCCCAGCTTGGCGATGGGCAGGCGCGCCAGGCCGCGCACGATCTCCAGCAGCTCGGGGCGCAGGGTGGGCTCGCCGCCGGTGAGGCGCAGCTCGTCGATGCCCAGCTCCGCCAGGCGCCCGACCAGCTCGATCAGCTCTGCCGCGGGCAGCAGGCGCTGGTGCGGCAGGAAGCGGGGAGTCGCGGGCAGGCAGTAGAAACAGCGGAACTGGCAGGCGTCCGTCAGGGAGACGCGCAGCTTGCGGATGCGCCGGCCGGCTGGATCCAGCAGCATGGTCACCTCAGCTCCAGGGGTGGAAAACGGCGACGGCACCGGTCTCTTGCCGATTGTGGCCGGCGTGGGGCTGATCCAGCTGGACGAAGCCCGCGCTGCCGACCAGGGCCAGGTAGTCGCCGCTGCCCGCGGTGGGATGCGGCCAGGCCAGGGTGGCGCCCGCCTCCTCGCTCAAGGCCACGGGCAGGAAGAGGGTCAGGGGGCCGATCCCCTCCACCGCCTGGGCCAGCCGCACGGGGCGGGGGGCCGGGGGGCGGCCGGCCACCTCCGCCAACAGGGGCAGCAGGTAGCGGTGCAGGCAGACCAGGGCCGAGACCGGATTGCCCGGTAGCCCCAGCACCAGCCGCGGCGGCTCGCCCGCCAACACGGCCGCCAGCAGGGGCTTGCCCGGCCGCTGGGCCACGCCGTGGAACAGCAGACGCGCTCCCGCCTCCCGCAGCAGGCCGGGCACATGGTCGAAGCGGCCCCGGGAGACCGCCCCCGAGAGGACCAGCAGATCGGCCCGGGCCAGGGCGCCTTCGATGGCGGCGGCCAGGCGGCCGGGATCGTCGTCCACGAGGCTCAGCTCCGCCTCGCCCTGTCCCGCCGCGGCCAGGGCGGCGCGCAGGGCCAGGCCGTTGCTGGCCCGGATCTGCCAGGGCAGGGGTCGCTCCCCGGGCGGCACCAGCTCGCTGCCGGTGGCGATGAGGGCGATGCGCGGCCGCCGCAGGACGCTGAGGCGGGTGGCTCCCGCGCTGGCGGCCACGGCCAGGGCCGGGCTGTCCAGGCGCGTGCCGGGCGCCAGGAGCAGGCTCCCCGCCTGTCCGTCGCTGCCCTGGACATGCACGCAGGCGCCGGCCGTGAGGGGGTGGTCGGCCGCCAGCCTCACCAGCGTCCCTTCGCGCTCAAGCTCCTCGACGGGCACGACGCAATCGCAGCCCAGGGGCAGGAAGGCGCCGGTCATCACTTCGATGGCGGAGGCGGGATCCGGCAGACGGAGGGGCGGCTCCCCGGCCGCCTGGACACCAGCCAGGTGGAAGGCGCGGCCACCCTCCGCCCAGGCGGCATGGGCCAGGGCCACGCCGTCCATGGTCACCCGGGGAAAGGGGGGCAGGTCGCGGTCGGCCAGGACCGGCGCGGCCAGCACGCGTCCGGCGGCCGCCTCCAGCGGCAGCTCCTCGCGGCCCCAGTCCGGCCGGGCGGCCTGCAGCAGGGCATAAGCCTCGGCCACACTGAGCAGGATGGGCTGGTCGGGTCGGGCCATGTACTCTCGTCTGCCTGCCGTGGGAGTTCGCGGGGGCCGACCAGGGGCAGCCGCCCTGGCTGTCCGGCGTGGTCGAACCGTGGTCGGCCGGAGGCACGCGGTCCTCCGTGCGGCCATGATAGCATGGAGGCCGGGACAGGCAAACCATTTTCATTTGAAAATAGTTGTAGGTATCAAACAAAATTGCCAGGTTGGGGCGGCCCGATGGACCAACTGGCAGGCTGTCCGGCTCGGGCTTTTTGGGCGAGTCTGGCAGGCCACTGGGCTGACGAACCACACAATGTGAAGAGGAAGGATCCATGGCGAGCATGAAAGTCGACTTCCCAGGTGGCAAGCGGGTGGACGCCCACTACAACGGATTCAACATCCGCACGGACCAGTCCGTCCGGGGCGGCGGCCAGGGCAGCGCCCCCCCGCCCTTCGACCTCTTCCTGGCCTCCATCGCCACCTGCGCCGGCATCTATGTCAAGGGCTTCTGCGACACGCGGGGCATCGCCACGGACGACATGACCATCGAGATGGCGATCGAGCCCGACAGCACGGGCCGGCGCGTCGGCCGCCTGCAGCTGGACATCCACCTGCCCGCCGGCTTCCCCGTGCAGTATCGGGACGCCGTGCTGCGCTCCGCCGAGCTGTGCGCCGTCAAGCAGCACCTGCACGAGCCGCCCCTCATCGAGGTGAGGGCCGTCGCCGCCTCCTGAGGGGGCGACCCATCCGGACACGAAGAGGGGGGCGGGCGCCCCCCTTGCCATGTCATGCTGGTGATGCAGGCCGCGAAGTGGCCAATCCCGACAGCTGCTACAAATCGCAGTCGGGGCAGCCTTCCCCGCTCAGGCGGCCCTTGAGGAAGACCTGGTAGTGGCGGACCCAGGCGCCGGCGTCCTTGCCGCAATGATCGATGAACTCGAGGAAGGTGCCGATGCGGTCCAGGGTCTGGGGCGAGACGATGTGCTCCATCTCGCAGGCGTCGGCGTCGGCCGTCTTGCGGTCCACGCCCAGGATCTCGTGCAGGAAGCGGGTCAGCACCCGGTACTTGTCCAGCACCGCCAGGGCCGCCTCGCGCCCGTCGTCGGTCAGGTCCACGTAGCCGTAGCGGCTGTGGCGGCAGAAGCCGCGATCCGTCAGTCCCTTGATGGCGCCGTTGACGGAGGACATGGTGACGTTCAGGTTGGCGGCGATGTCCTTGACGCGGGCCACCTTTTGCTCCTCGCAGAGCAGGTGGATCGTCTTCAGGTACATCTCCTGGCTGGAACTCAGGGTGAGAGCGATGGATTCCGGACTCATGCTTCCTTCCCGGCCCCGGGGGCCTGCTGACCTGGGGGAATTGTAGCAAACCGGAAGGGGCGACCATGGCGGCCCACATCAGGTGAAGCCCGGCTTGGTAACTGAGGCGCGCCAAGCATCCTGTCGGGCTGGGCCACGTTGCGGTCTTCATCGCCCCACCCGACGCTTGCGCCGGGCCTGCCGGTCCCATTCGACGAAGATCTCTTGCGGGTAGGTGCCATTGCGCGACGCGAAATCACCGCCGAATGGCCTTCGGCATGGGCGCGATTCCATTGTGGGTTCATGCCCGACAGGCTGCCCGTGCCCGATTCTCGCGAAACATCCTGAGATGAAGTGGCGGTGGCGATCACGGCATGGCGCAGTCCACAGGCGCAGGGGGATTAATCTTCGTCGCGGAAGCGGTAGCCCACCCCCCGCACCGTCTCCAGCAGCACGCCCTGGACGCCCAGCTTGCGGCGCAGGCCCACCATGTGGACGTCCACCGCGCGCTCGGTGACGGCGTAGTCCTCGCCGCGCACGGCGTCCACGATCTGGTAGCGCGTGAAGACCCAACCCGGCCGGGCGGCGAGCAGGGCCAGGATCTGGAACTCGGTCCAGGTAAGGGCAAGGAGGCGTCCCTCGAGCAGGACCTCGCGCCGGCCCCGATGGATGGTGAGGGGGCCGCGGCGCAGGAGTTCCGCCTCGGACTGGCCGGCGGCCTCCTCCTGGCGGCGGCGGAAGACGGCCTGCACGCGGGCGATCAGCACCCGGGGGCTGAAGGGCTTGGTGATGTAGTCGTCGGCCCCCAGGTTGAGGCCGCTCACGATGTCGTTCTCTTCGCCCCGCGCCGTCAGCATGACGATGGGCAGGGTCTTGGTCGCGGGGGCCGCCCGCAGCCGCCGGCACAGCTCCAGCCCGTCCATGCCGGGCAGCATGAGGTCGAGCAGGAGCAGGTCGGGGGGGGCGGTCCGCACTTCGCGCAAGGCGATCTCGCCGTCCCCGGCGGTGCGCACGGCGTAGCCCTCTTTTTCCAGCACGTGGCGCAACAACTCCTGGATGTCCGCCTCGTCCTCGACGATCAGAATGCTCTGTGGATCCATGGCGCGCTCCCGGGGATTGACGAACTTGCCGCCACCCCATTTTCGCAATCCTGTGTTTGGATCAGGTTGGCATGATGTTCGAATTGGACCGCCTCGAGCTGGGCTACGCCGGCCGCACCCTCCTCCGTCCGCAGAGCCGGCGCCTGGAGCCGGGCCGGCTGCTGCTGCGCGGCGCCTCGGGCTGCGGCAAGACCACCCTGCTGCGTGTCCTGGCCGGACTGGGCCGGCCGCGGGCGGGCGGCCTCTCCTGGCGGGGCGCGCCCCTGCAGGCCGGCGGCCTGGCCGCCCATCGCCGCCGCGTGCACCTGGTCTCCCAGCAGCCGCTCTTGCCGGGGGACGACCTGGAGGAGGCCCTTGCGCTGGGCCTGACCTTGCGCGGCCTGCCCACGCCGCCCCGATCACGGCTGCGGGAGGAACTGGCCGCCCTGGGGCTTGCCCTGGACCTTGACGCCCCGCCCGCGGTCCTGTCCGGCGGCGAGGCCATGCGCGCCACTGTGCTGCGCGGCCTGCTCATGCCCGTGGACCTGCTGCTCCTGGACGAGCCGACGGCGGGTCTGGACGAGGCGGCGGCCCGCCTGTTGCTGGACCGCCTGGCGGCGCCCGGCGTGCCGCCCTTGATCGTGGCCAGCCACGATCCCCGCTGGCTCGCCTTCTGCCACCGCCGCGTCGAGCTGCGCGGGGAGGCGCTCCATGACGCCTGAAAGCGCCGTGCGCGAGATCGGCTGGGTGGGGCTGGCCCTCGCCTTCCTGCTGGCCCTGGCGCCACTGTGGGTCTTCCGCAACCTGCGCCTGCCGCTCAAGGGGCAACTGGGCGTGGCCCTGGCCCGCATGGTCCTCCAGTTGGGGGCGATGGGCTTGGTGCTGGAAGTGCTCTTCCGGCTGGACACGCCGCCGGCCACGCTGGGCTGGCTGCTCGTCATGCAGGCGGCGGCGGCCCACGCTGTCCTGCGGCGCACCGCCCTGCGCGTCCGCGGGATGGCTCCCCTCCTGCTCGGGGTGATGGTGCTGGCCGGCGGCGGTGTGCTCGCCTTCTGCCTGGTGGCCGTGGTGCGGCCCCAGCCCCTGCTCGAGGCGCGCTACCTGATTCCCCTGGGCGGCATGATCCTGGGCAATTCCATGAACGGCATCACGCTGGCCCTGGAGCGCCACCTGGCCCGCCTTTCCTCGGCGGCAGGCCGGCAGGAATGGGAGACGCTGCTGGGACTGGGGGCCAGCCCGGAGGAGGCGCGCCGGCGCTTCAGCGGTCAGGATCTGCGGGTCGCCCTGATGCCCACCCTCAACACGACGGCAACCATCGGACTCGTCTCCCTGCCCGGCATGATGACCGGCCAGATCCTGGGCGGCAGTCCGCCCGCCACCGCCATCGCCTATCAGATCGTGATCATGCTGGCCATCCTCGCCGCGGTCAGCCTGTCGGCCTGGCTGGCCGTGCGGGCCCTGCACTGGCGGCTGGTGGACGGGGACGGCCTCTTCCGCGAGGGAGGACCATGGACATCGACGCAAGCCTGAAGGCCCTGCGCCTGGACCGCCGCGCCGGCAGCGCCCACCTGGGCGGACGGGCGCTGGACTTGCTGGCCGCCGCCGCCGCCCTCCCCGCGGCGGGGGAGCGGCTGCCCCGCCTGGTGCGCCGGGTCGCCCTGGCCCGCCCCGTGTTGGCGGCGACCGGCAGCCTGGCCCGGCGCTGGCTGGAGGAGCTGTGCCGCGGCCTGGTCCTGGATCCACGCCGGGAAGGGTGGCGGGAGTCCCTGGCCCGCTGCGGGGACGGACTGGTGGCACGAGCGGGGGAGGAGGCGCGGACCACCTTGCGGGACGAGCTGGAGCGGGCCGCCGCGGGACGGCGCGCCGCCTTTGCCCGCGTGGTCGCGCCCGGCATGACCTTGCTGACCATCAGCCATTCCTCGCAAGTGGAGGATCTGTTGCGGACATTGCCCGCCTCCTGCCGCGTGCTGGCGGCCTCTTCCCTCCCTGGCGGCGAGGGCCGCGCCCTGGCGGCCCGCCTGGAGGAGGGCGGACAGGCGGCGGAGGTGGTGACGGACAGCGGGCTGGCGCGGGCGGCGGCGGCGGCGGACCTGGTGCTCCTGGGGGCGGACGCCCTGCTGCGCCCGGCGACAGTGGACCTCCGCCGGCCGGCGGCGGCTCTGCCTGCGGCGGAGGGGGAGGGCTTCGCACCGGCCGACCTGTGGGGAGTCAACAAGCTGGGCAGCCGCCTGCTCCTCCAGACGGCCCGCGCCGCCGGCACGCCGGTGGCCCTGGCGGCCGGTCTGGAGAAGTGCACGGGGGATCCGGCCCGGCCCTTCATCCGCGGTCCGCGCCGGGAACGGCTGGTCTTCGAGTCCTTTCCCCTGGGCGCCGTCCGCCACTTCCTGACCGGCCCCCACCCCGCCACCCGCCGCCAGTTGGATGAGGCGGCCGGGGCCGACCATGAGCGCTGGCGGCTGTTCATGAATTAACGGAGCAGGGGGCCGATCCGCGTTGCCGCCCCCCGCCGCTCTGCGTATCTTCCCGCTGCCAATCGAGGTTAATGCCGGGCGGCAGGCAGCCGGCCCGGCCCTCACAATCCATACAAGCGCCGACAGGAGCAGGGGTGAGACACGGAACCGACCGCGGGACGGCCGCTGGCCGGCCATGGCCGGACGCCAGCAGGAGGCCGGAGCCGATCATGGAGATTCCCGCGCATCTGAAGGCCTGGACCGTCGAGCAGCGGCCCGACCTCTACACGGCCATCGACCAGGCCGCCTGGCGCTACATCATGCGGGTGTCGGGCGCTTTCTTCTCGCGCAAGGCCCACGCCGCCTACCTGGAGGGCCTGCGCGCCACGGGCATCTCCCCCGAGCGCATCCCCCTCATCCAGGAGATGGACGAGAAGATGAAGCGCATCGGCTGGCGGGCCGTGGCCGTCTCCGGCTTCATCCCGCCCCAGGCCTTCATGGAGTTCCAGGCCCTGGGCATCCTGCCCATCGCCTGCGACATGCGCAAACTGCAGCATATCCTCTACACGCCAGCCCCGGACGTGGTGCACGAGGCGGCCGGCCACGCCCCCATCATCGCCGACCCCGACTACAGCGACTATCTGCGCGCTTTCGGCGGCATCTCCCGCCAGGCCATCTACAGCGGGCAGGACATGGCCCTTTTCCGCGCCATCCGCCACCTCTCGGAGGTGAAGGAGGACCCCGCCGCCACCCCCGCGGCCATGGACGCCGCGCAGCGCCGCTTCGAGGAGACGGCCGCCGCCCTGGACTGGGTGAGCGAATCCAACGAGTTGAGCCGCCTCTACTGGTGGACGGTGGAGTACGGCTTGATCGGACCCCTGGAGGATCCACGCATCTACGGGGCCGGCCTGCTCTCCTCGGCGGGGGAGAGCTGGCACTGCCTGGGGCCGCGGGTGAAGCGCCTGCCGCTGGATGTCGGCTGCGTCCAGGTCGCCTTCGACATCACGCGCCAGCAGCCCCAGCTCTTCGTCACGCCGGATTTCCCCCACCTGCGCAGCGTGCTGGAGGAGTACGCCGCCACCATGGCCTGCCGCACCGGCGGGCGGGCGGCCCTGGAGAAGGCGCTGCACGCCAAGGCACCCACCACCACCCGACTCGACTCCGGCCTGCAGGTGAGCGGCGTGCTGCAGGAGGTGCTGACCGACGGCGAGAGCCGGCTGGGCTACTTGCGTTGGGGCGGGCCCGTCCTCCTGGCCGAGGATGACCAGCCCCTCCGCGGCCATGGCCGCGAGACCCACGTGCACGGCTTCGGCGCCGCCGTGGGCCGCCTGGCGGGCGGGCGCCGCTGCGTCGGCGAATTGGGCGCGGAGGACCTCCGCCAGCTGGGTTTCGGCGGGGGCGGGCGCGGCCGCCTGGAGTACGCCTCCGGCCTGGTGCTGGAGGGACGCATCGGCGAACTGCGGGAAACGGGCGAGCACAACCAGCTGATCCGCTTCGAGGACTGCCGGGTCACCTGGGGCGACCGCCTGCTCTTCGATCCGGCCTGGGGCAGCTACGATCTGGTCTGTGGGACGGAGGCCGTCTCGGTCAGTGGCGGCTGGGTGGATCGCGGCGTGGAGCCGGAGGACCTGCCGGCCGGGCCTGCGGCGATGAAGTGCAACCTGGACGACGCCAACCGCGATCTGGCCAACCTTTATGCCGAGGTGCGCCGCGTCCGCGAGTCGGATGAGCGCGGTGCGCACATCGAGCGCCGCCTGGGCCGGGTGGCGGAGCGCCTGGAGCGGGACCATCCCGCCGACTGGCTGCTGCGACTGGAGCTGGTCGAGTTGGAGGACCGCCTGCCGGCGGAGCTGGGTCCGGTCCTGCGGGAGCGCCTGGCCCGGCTCGAGGCGGCGGGTCCGGAGGCGGGGGAGCTGATCGGGCGGGGACTGGCGCTGTGCAGTTGAACCTGTTCTGGTTGGCCGCCGCCGTGGACGGCTTCCTGGCCGTGGCGCTGGGCGCCTTCGGAGCCCACGCCCTGCGCGACAGCCTGAGCGCCCAGGCCGCCGACTGGTGGCGCACGGCATGGCTGGGCGGCTGGCTCAGTCTGGCCCTGTTGGCCCTGTGAGACACAACCAAGCGAGGAGCGACATGTCCGCCTACCCGACCCTTCGCCGCCTGCACCACGTCGAGTTCTGGGTGGGCAACGCCCTCCAGGCCGAGTACTACTACCGCAACGCCTTCGGCTTCTCCCGCGCCGCCTACCGCGGCCTGGAGACGGGGGCGCAGGACCGCTGCTCCTACCTGATGGTCCAGGGCAAGGTCCGCCTCGTGCTGACCGGGTCCCTGCGTCCGGAGGAGAACGAGATCGGCCGCTTCCTGGCCCGCCACGGGGACGCCGTGCGCGACCTCGCCTTCGAAGTTGACGACGTCGGCGAGGCCTTCCGCCTGGCGGTGGCCAACGGCGCGGCGCCGGTCCTGCCGCCCACGGAGCAGCGCGACGAGCACGGCCAGGTGGTGCGCGCCTCCGTCCAGGTCTATGGCGACACCATCCACAGCTTCATCGAGACGGGGGCCTATCGCGGCCCCTTCCTGCCCGGCTACGCGGCCCAGGGTGTGCCGGGCGAGGGCGTCGGCCTGCGCATCGTCGACCACGTGGTGGGCAACCAGGAAGACGGCCGGATGGAGGAATGGGTGGCCTGGTACGAGCGGGTGCTGGGCTTCCAGCGCTTCCTCTCCTTCGACGACAAGGACATCTCGACGGAGTTCACCGCCCTGCGCTCCGTGGTGATGGCCGCCCCCAACAACATCATCAAGTTTCCCCTCAACGAGCCGGCCCCCGGCCTGCGCAAGAGCCAGATCGAGGAGTACGTGGAGTTCCACGGTGGCGGCGGCGTGCAGCACGTGGCCCTTCTCACCGACGACATCCTGGCCACCACGAGGGCCCTGCGAGCCAACGGCGTGCAGTTCCTGGACGTGCCCGACAGCTACTACGAGACGGTCACGGAGCGGGTGGGCCCCATCGCCGAGGATCTGGCGGCCATCCGCGAGCAGAGCATCCTGGTGGACCGCGACGACCGCGGCTACCTGCTCCAGCTTTTCACCAAGCCGGTGGAGGACCGCCCCACCCTCTTCTTCGAGATCATCCAGCGGCGGGGCAGCCAGAGCTTCGGCAAGGGCAACTTCAAGGCCCTGTTCGAATCCATCGAACGCGAGCAGCAGCGGCGCGGCACCCTGTAGACCCCGGAGGCGAGATGCCGATCTACCACAGCCTGGGCGAGATCCCGCGCAAGCGCCACACCGTCTTCCAGGGTTCGCGCGGGCGCTTCCACTACGAGGAACTGGTGGGCAACAAAGGTTTCACCGGCCCCTCCTCCCTGCTCTACCACGTCAACCGCCCCGCCGCCGTGCGCGGGGAGCGCCTCCTCCGCCGCCTGGACTGGGAAGCGGAGGACGCCGGTCCGCTGCGCATGCGCCATCTGCGCAGCCGCCAACTGCCCGTGGGTGGCGGCATGGTGGACGGCCGCGTCCCCCTCCTCTTCAACCGGGACATCGCCGTCTCCGTCTGCCGGCCGGACCACGCCGAGGACTGGTTCTACCGCAATGCCCAGGGCGACGAGCTGGTCTATCTGGCCGAAGGCGCCGGCGCGCTGGAATCCCAGTTCGGACGCCTGGAGGTGGGGCCGGGGGACTATGTCGTCATTCCGCGCGGCCTGCTCCACCGGTGGCGTCTGGACGCCGCCGCCGGGCCGGCGCACCTGCTTGTGGTCGAAAGCGCGGGCTGGATCCGCACGCCGGAGCGCTACCGGGGCGAGTTGGGGCAGCTCTTGGAGCACAGCCCCTTCTGCGAACGGGACATCCGCCGCCCGGCGCAATTGGCCACCATCGACGAGGAGGGCGAGTTCCCCCTCGTCGTCAAGCAGGGCAACATCCTGAGCGAGATCCTGCTGCAGTACCACCCCTTCGACGTGGCGGGCTGGGACGGCTACTACTACCCCTACGCCTTCAACATCGCCGATTTCGAGCCCATCGTCGGCCGCATCCACCAGCCGCCCCCCGTGCACCAGACCTTCGCTTCCGACGGATTCGTGGTCTGCAGCTTCGTGCCGCGCCTTTTCGATTTCCACCCGGAGGCCGTGCCGGCGCCCTACCACCACGCCAACGTGATGACGGACGAGGTGCTCTTCTACGCCTCCAGCGAGTTCATGAGCCGCAAGGGCATCGAGTTCGGCTCCCTCACCCTGCACCCGGACGGCCTCGTCCACGGGCCTCATCCCGGGCGGGCCGAGGCCTCGGTGGGGAAGGCCGCCACCGAGGAGCTGGCGGTGATGATCGACACCTTCCGGCCGCTCCAGGTGGCGCGTGCCGCGCTGGGGATCGAGGACGAGGACTACCCGCGCTCCTGGCTGGAGCGGTGAGGCGCATCCTGTCAACCGACGAGTGGGATTGAGTCGACCATGGCCGGCAAGCTGACCCCCAAGATCATCCTCGAGGGGACGCGGCTCACCTTCAAGACGGAGCTGGCCTTCGCCCTCAACGAGCATCCGCGCGTGGTGGGTCCGCGGCGCTACCGCTACCATTCGCCGCTCATCTCCGCCGAGTGGTGCGCCTTCACCAATTTTCCCTGGGGCCGCGGACTGATCAACTACGCCCCCGAGGAGGAGGAGCGGGCGCTGGAGACCTACCGCGTCTGGCTGCGCCTCTTCCAATTGCAGCGCTACTATTCGTGGATCGTGGACCGCTTCCACCTGTCCACCCAGTGCCACCAGCTGCGCGAGCACGGCCGCGCCCCCGATTTCGCCTGGCTGGAGGAGGGCTTGGCCCGGCTCAACTTCCGCCTTGTCTTCTGCCACCGCCGGCCGGAGAGTTTCGTGGCGGCCCGGGAGCGGCGCCTGCCCGTGTCGGGCAAGCCCTCCCAGTACGAGGACCTGTCCGCCTTCGTGGCGGAGCAGGAGGAGATGCGCCGCCTGGCCCGCGCCAGCCGACTGCCCCGCCTGGAGCTGGACCTGTCGGACAACGACGTGGCCGCCGCCGCCGATCGCGTGGCGGACTGGCTGGAGGCGAGCGGGGGCCTGACCCTGCCCGATGGAAGGGAGGACTGGTGAGCGGGACCAAGGCCGCGGCGGGCTCCGTCGTCTGGCGCGATCCGACCGCGCCTTCCGTGGCGGTGCTGCCCGGCCCGATCAAGGAGGAGCGACATGAAGCCTGAACCCCGGGTGGAACTTGTCCATCTGCCAGAAATGACGGTGGTGGGCTATGAGATCCGCACCAGCATGGCGGAGGAGCGGAGCGCCCGCGAGATTCCCGCCTTCTGGGAGCTCTTCCACCGCGAGCAGCGGCAGGAGGCCCTGCCCGCCTCCACCGTGCCCGGCCTGCTGCTGGGCCTCTGTCATGACGAGGGCGCGGACGGCTCCTTCCGCTATGTGATCGGCGTGATGGCGGCGGACTCGGCCAGCGCCCTGGATGACCAGGTGCGGCTGGTCCTGCCGGCCGCCCGCTGTGCCCGCGTCACGGTGCAGGGCGCCATGAGCCGCGCCATCCCCGAGGGCTTCCGCTGGTTCCACCGGGAGTGGCTGCCCGCCACCGGCCTGACGGCGGCGGCGGGCGTCCAGTTGGAATGGTACGACCACCGCACCTGCGGCGAGGTGCCGGAAGTGGATCTGCTCATTCCTGTCAAGTAGCCCGCGCCGCAGGGAAGGTTTGCGCCGCACCGCGGGACGGCGAGTGGGGGAGTACCATGGATCTCGACCTGGCCGGACGCTTCTTCCTGGTGGCGGGCGGCACGCGCGGCCTGGGCCTGGGCGTGGCGCAGGCCCTGCTGGCGGAAGGGGCGGCCGTCTCCATCTGCGGACGCGATCCCGCCCGCCTGGCCGAGGCCCTGGCCGGGCTGGGCGGCCTGGCGGAGGGCCGGGCCGTTGATCTCTGCGACCCCGCCGCGCTGGCGGGCTGGGTGGAGGAGGCGGCCACCCGCCATGGCCGCCTGGACGGCCTGCTCATCAACGCCGGCGGTCCGCCCAAGGGCGCTTTCGAGGCCTTCGACGACGCCGGCTGGCAGGCCGCCTTCACGCTTACTCTGCTCAGCGCCGTGCGCCTGGCCCGGGCGGCCCGGCCCCATCTGGTCGCCAGCGGAGGCGGTTCCCTCGTGGCCCTCACCTCCACCTCCGTGCGCGAGCCCATCGACTTCCTCATCCTCTCCAACGTGATGCGGGCCGGCGTGGCCAGCCTGGTGAAGAGCCTGGCGCGGAGCTGGGCCGGCGAAGGCATCCGCGTCAACAGCCTCATCCCCGGCTTCATCGCGACGGAGCGCCTGGCCTTCCTGGAAGGCGCCCTGGCGGCGGAAGCAGGGCGTCCGGCGGCCGAGCAACGCCGCCTGCTGGAGGCGGAGATCCCCCTGGGCCGCTATGGCGCCGTGGCGGAGTTCGCCCGTGCCGCCGCCTTCCTGCTCTCGCCCGCTTCTTCCTATGTCACAGGCGCCAGCCTGGTGGTGGACGGCGGGCGGCTGCGCGGCATCTGATCCGTCCGGCTCCCCCGGCGGCCGACCCGGCCCGTCTGGCGCGGCGGCAGGTTGGAAGCCAAATTGGATCCCACCACAAAGGAGAACCCATGACCTTCCTGTATCTGTCCTCCGACCACATGGGCGAGGGTGACCTCGCCTTGGGGCGCAAGCTGCTCAAGTCCTTCCTGGCGGAACTGGCCGCCTCCGGCACGCCCGTGGATCTCATCGGCTGCGTCAACCACGGTGTTCTGCTCACGACGGAGGGCAGCCCCGTCCTGGCCGAGCTGCAGGCCCTGGAAGCGGCGGGGGCGCGCATCGCCTCCTGCGGCACCTGCCTGGATGCCCTGGAATTGCGCGAGCAGCTGCGCTTGGGCATGGTGGGGAGCATGGACATGACGGTCAAGGTGATGTCCACGGCGGATCGCGTCATTCGGCCCTAGCACTCTGTCGGGCTTGGACCTTCGATGGGATTCGCGCCCATGTCGCGGACCATTCGGCGGAGATTTCGCGTTGCGTAATGGCATTTGCTCGCAAGAAATCTGCGTCGAATGGGGCCGGCAGGTCCGACGAAAGCGTCGGGCAGGGGCGATGAAGACCGCGAAACAGCCAAGCCCGACAGACTGCCAGCCCGCCGGATGTCGGAGTTTCCCCTCTGTCAAGCCCGGCTTACAACCGTGCCGGATTCCGGGGCGGGGGGTCCCGTCCGCCGTCCGGCGGCCTGTCGGGCTGGGACCTTTGAGGGGATTCGCGCCCATGGCGAGACCGGTTTTTCGGAGATTTCGCGACGCAAACAGGACCTTTGTGCAAGGAAGCTGCGAAAATCCGGGCCGAGCGGGGGAGATGAAGACCGCGAAGTGATCAAGTCCGCCAGGCTGCTGGAATTGCTGGAATGATTTTTGCTTAATGATTGAGCCATGCCATCCCGGCCATCACCGCCGGCGACCGGTCAGCCATTGGAAGGAATTGCTGCACAACATGAAGCAACGTCATTTGTTGGCCCTGGGCCTTGGGGTTCTGGCCGGCCTGCACTCGTGCGCGGACCGGGAGGATGCCCTGCAAAGCGGATTGAACCTGGTGGGCGCGTGGTCGGACACCTACAACGAGGTGGCGGACCTGGCGGTGGGCACCGACATGCTCTTCGTGGCCGCCAACCAGCGGGCCGGGGTGCTCACCTTCGCCCGGGGCGACGAGGCGGCCCCCTTTCCCCGGGGTGGGGCCCCCGGCATCGATAGCCTCTACGCCCCCGGCGACCGGAGCTACATCTCCGCCGCCCAGGTGGCGGACCGTTTTCTGTTCCTGAAGCTGTCCACCAACCTGCTGGCCTTCGACATCCGGAATCCCCTGCAGCCCCGCCACGTGCGCACCTTCTTCGCCAGCGGCGTCAACCAGGTGGAAGCCCTCATTGAGGACGGCCTGGTCCACCTCTACTACAGCGACCGCAGCGACGGCCTCTCCCTGCACAGCTTCCCCCTGGACACGGCGGGACTGGCTCCCGGCGACCCGGGGCGCTGGTTCATGAACGGCGACAATCCCACCTCGGATTACGTGAGCACCTTCACGGCCTTCGAAAACGACGGCAACGACCTGGAGGTGGAGGGCGACATCATCTATCTGGCCGACGGCCGATTCGGCTTGAAGGTCTTCCAACACCAGGGGGCGCGCCGCCCCATGCGCCTGGCCGAGATCGCCAGCCTGCGCCTGCCGGGGGACGCCCTCCGCATCGCCGTGCAGGACGGGCTGGCCGCCATCGCCATGGGCGGCGACGGCCTCGCCGTGGTGGATGTCTCCGCCCCCAACCGACCCTACCTGCGCAGCGTCCTCAAACCGGGCGGCACCACCCTGGACGTGGAACTGGGCGGCCGCCACGCCTACCTGGCCAACAGCTCCCGCGGGGTGATCGTGGCGGACCTGCGCGACCCCGCCCGTCCCCTCCCCCGCTGGCAGCAGTCGAGCAGCTACGCCCGGCGCATCAAGCTGGACGGCGGCCGCATCTATGTGG
This sequence comes from bacterium, assembly GCA_030685015.1. Classification (NCBI taxonomy): domain Bacteria; species bacterium. The sequence continues at coordinate 5,436 of JAUXWS010000051.1, read as the reverse complement.
CCGACCAGATCGACGGCCTGCTCATCCTGGACGACCCCCTGGCCCGCTGAGCAACTCGAACACGCATAGAAAGGGAATGACATGCGACGCACCCCGCGCCAAACCTGGAGCAGGCTTGCCCTGAGGGGAACCGGCCTGCTGGGCCTGGTGGCCTGCGCCTCCGCCGTGGACCCGCCCCTCTACTGGAACCAGCCGGATGGGGCGGCCGTCCGCCAGGGCTACCACATCGAGTGGCAGCGCACGGCCGAGGAAGGGGGACCCGGCGAGTTCATCATCAGCTGGTCCGACACCCGCTTCGGCATGCGCGACCTCTTCGCCCAGAAGCTGAGCGCCGCCACGCCCGGCCAGCCGGCCCTCTGGAGTTCCAACGGCGGGGCCGTGGACGCGCTCATCGTCAACAACGGCCCCATCCGCCAGGAGGACCCGGTCCTGATCGGCGACGGGGCCGGCGGCGCCATCGTCAGCTGGATCGATTTCGCCGAGGATCCGCGCGGCGACATCTACGTCAATCGCCTGGTGGACGGCCCGGGCGGCTCAGGCGCCTTCGCCCCGGGCTGGCCGGCCGACGGCGTCGTGATGTGCACGGCCTGCGCCAACGGCAGCGAGAACATGTCCAAGAGCCACTGCATCGACGGCGCGGGCGGATCCTGGGTGGCCTGGACGGACCACCGCGGCTCCACCTGGGACATCTACATCTCCCATGTGACGGCCGCGGGCTCCATTCCCGCCGCCTTTCTGCCCAACGGCCTGCTCGTCGTGGGGGAGGTGGGCGACCAGGAGGCCCTCACCATGGAGCACGACGGACAGGGCGGCGCCTTCCTGGCCTGGGTGGACAAGCGGGACGCCGCAGACGACAACCTCTACATCGAGCATGTGACGGCCGCCGGCACCCTCGTCAACGGCGCCGGCGGCGTGCCGGTGGTGCAGGTCCCGGGGAGCCAGCACTCGGTCAAGGTGACCTGGGACGGCGGCACGGGCTGCTTCGTGTCCTGGGTGGACCTGCGCAACGACAGCGCCGGCGACATCTACCTGCAGCATTACAACGCCAACCTGCAGCCCAGCTTCGCCGTGGGTGGCATTCCCATCGCCGCCCAGGCCTTCAACGCGGAGAAGAATCCCCGCCTCTCCTATGCCGGGGACGGCGCGACCCTGCTCATGTGGGAGGACAACCGCAACGACCCGGGCAACACCCTGGCCGACGTCTACTGCCAGAAGGTGACCGTCGGCAACACGGCCATGTGGGGAGCCGGTGGCGTGCCCGTCACCCTGGCCCCCGGCCACCAGCAGCAGGCCCGCGTGCTGGGCGATGGCGCCGGCGGCGCTTTCATCGTCTGGCAGGACGGCCGCGCCGAAACCTACAGCTCCATCTATGCGCAGAAGCTCAACTCCTCCGGCGTGCGCCAGTGGGGCAACGACGGGACGGTGGTGGTGGATCGCGCCGACCTGGGCGCCGACGCCATCGCGCCCGCCCTGCGGGCGGACAACCAGGGCGGGCTGTTCGTGGCCTGGGGCGACCTCAGCCGCGGCAGCCTGGGCATCTTCACCCAACACCTGAATGCGACCGGCGTCCGCAGTTTCGGCAACAACGGCCACGACTCGGCCTGGGGCATCTCCGGCTCCTGCGCCCGGGTCAAGAACCTGGCCCAGCCCGACGGCACCATGGTCTTCTGGATCGATCCGCGCAACGCGGGTGGTCCCCACGTCTACCTGCAGAAGCTGTCCCGCGCCAACGGCGCCCCCGTTTTCCCCAACAACGGCATCCCCGTCGCCCTGGGCCTCGCCGGCGGGCAGATCAACTATCAGGTGCTGGCCGACGGCGCCGGCGGCGCCTACGTGCTGATCGAGGCGGGCTCCGAGTCCGCCCAGCGCGCCTGGCTGTCCCGCATCGACGGCAACGGCCAGCCCGTCTGGGACGGCCCGCGGCCCGTCACCCCCGGTTTCGACGAGCAGAGCGGCCTGGAGTACCAGGAGCGCACCCGCCTGCTGCGCGCCGGCAATCGCCTCATCGTCGCCTGGAGCGGCGTGGACACGGACTACAGCGACTTCCTCGCCGAGGTGGGCGTGCAGGCCTTCGACGAGGCCGGCAATGTGCTGTGGGGCGACGACGGTCTGCGCATCACCTCCACGCCGTCCATCCATGAGAAGCTGAGCGACATCGCCCTTGGCCCGAACGGCGGCGTTTATCTGATGTGGGATTCCGGCAACTGGCAAGACACCAACGTGATGGCGCAGCTCGTGAACGCCCAGGGCCAGCCCGTGCTGGCGGCGGGCGGCGTCGTGTTCGCCGGCGGCGCGGGCAAGCAGGAGCAGGCCATCGCTGTGGCGGGCGACCACGGCAACGTGCTGGGCCTCTGGCTGGACTACACGGCCGAGTTCTCCAACAGCGACCTCATCATGAACTCCATGAACTCCGCCGGCACGGTGGAGTGGACAGCCAACGTGGATCTGCGTCCCCAGTCCCAGAAGACGCCCGTGCTCGTCTCCGATCGCCAGGGCGGCGCTTTCATCGCCTACACGGACTTCTCCAACGGCCAGAACGACGACGTCTACGCCCAGCATGTGCTGGCCGACGGCAGCCTGGCCTGGGACGAGACCTCGACCCCCGTCGGCGTCGGCGCCGGCACGCAGGAGGACGTGGCGGCCACCGTGGTGCCGCGCGGCGGCTGGTCGGGCCTGGTGCTGGCCATGGCCAGCGAGGAGGCGGGCGACACGACGGGCTACAAGGATCTGTGGGCCCGCGACTCGCATGTCAATCCACAGGGTGGCGCCATCGGCGAGCACCGCTACGAAGGCCAGGTCCTCCACTTCTTCCACACCCAGCGCGAGCCCTTCCTCAGCCACGACCTGGCCGACGGCGTCTACCTGAGCTGGGTGGACATGCGGGCCTCGGGCAAGGAGGATCTCAAGGACGTCTACACGACGCGCCTGCACCGGTCCGGCGAAGACACGGGAGTGGAGGGTCCGCCCGCCCAGGTGCGCGGCTTCCAGCTGGCCCAGAACGTGCCCAACCCCTTCAATCCCGAGACGGCCATCGAATTCCAGATCCTGCGGGCGGCCGAGGTGCGGCTGGAGGTCTTCGATCTCCAGGGCCGCCTGGTGCGCACCCTGGAGCAGGGGCCGCTGGGCGTCGGCACCCACCGTCGCGTCTTCGACGGGCGCGACGCGTCCGGCACGCCGGTGGCGTCCGGCCTCTACATCTACCGGCTGCAGGCCGGCGGTCACGAGGAGAGCCGCAGCATGCTGTTGCTCAAGTAGCGCGACGCGGCAAGTCCACTACGACGCCCTCCGGCCATGCGGTCGGGGGGCTGTTCCTTTCAGTCCTTCCCACCAGCTCCACTGGCCCGGGTGCGCGCCGACTCCCACTGGCCGCCCCGCCTGTCCAGGCGAGTGACGGTGAATCCAGGCTTGATCCTCATGAGGGGCGGCCCGCCCATCTCCAGATCCGCGTGGGCATGGCGGGAAGCCGCCTGCCGGCAATGGGGATTTCCGAAGGTGGGAAGCCACAAGAGGGCCCAGACCCAGGAAGCTTGATGAGAGCATGCATGTAATGCGTCAGACTTCGGTGGCAAGGCAAAGAAAAACGTATTGATCGGGGAGACATTGATCATGGGAAGTTCATCCGATCTGGACTGAAGTGAATCATGGGCGTGGGCTTGCCCCCAGCGCCAGCCCGCCCCAGGCTCCGGCGCCATGGCGGGCGGCTGCTTTGCAATGCCGCGGCTCTGGTGGTACTTTTTCGCGTCAGGACGAGACCGCCGGCAAAGGGACGGAAGCAGGTGGACATTGGCTCCGGCAGCGGCGCTGAGAACCTTTTCCATAGAAGTGGCCTACGATGGCGCCGACTTCGCGGGATGGCAGATCCAGCCCGGAAGGAGAACCGTCCAGGGTGAGTTGGGCGCCCTGTGCGGGCGCATCCTGGACCAGCCCCTCAGCCTGACCGGAGCCGGCCGGACGGATGCCGGCGTGCATGCCCTGGCCAGCCTCTGCAGTTTCAGCGCCGTGACACCGCGCCGGGCCGGCGAGTTGTGGCATGGCTTGCGCCGCCTGGCGCCGGTGGATCTGCTGGTCCGGCGGGTGGATGAACGGCCGGCGGGTTTCTCCGCCCGCTTCAGCGCCCGGGCCAGGCAGTACCTCTACCGCATGGTGCGGGGCGCCGACCCTTTCCGCCGGCGGAACGCTTGGTGCACGGGCCACCGACTGGAGGCCGACCGCATGCGGGAGGCGCTGGCCCCGCTGGCGGGGCGGCGGGACTGCCGCGGATTATGCGTGGCCACTTCGCTGCCTGCGGCCGCCTGGTGCGAGTTCCAACTGGCGGAACTGACGGAAAGGGACGACGAGCTGATCTTCCGGGTGCGCTGCGACCGCTTCCTGCACAGCATGGTGCGCAGCCTGGCCGGCACCCTGCACGATGTGGGGCGCGGCCGCCTGGGTCCGGAGGTGATGGCGGAGATCCTGGCGCGGGGCGACCGCTCCCTCTGCGGCGTGGTGGCGCCACCCCAGGGCCTGCATCTGGAGCGCGTCGTCTACGAGGACTTCGCCACGGGCGGCCCTGTGGGGTGGAGCTGCCGGGAGGACGGGGCGGCCGCCACCGGCGACCCGTCCGCGTCCATCGGTGGACATGCGAGCGAAACCAAGAGGAAGGTCAAGAGCGAATGAAATTCTTCATCGACACCGCCAATCTGGCGGAGATCCGCGAGGCGGCTGCCATCGGCATCCTGGCGGGCGTCACCACCAACCCCACCCTCATCGCCCGCGAGAAGCGGCCCTTCCAGGAGCTGATCCTCGAAATCTGCCAGCTGGTGGACGGCCCGGTCAACGCCGAGGTGGTGAGCCTGGACGCCGAGGGGATGGTGCGCGAGGGCCGCGAGCTGGCCAAGCTGCATCCCAATGTCTGCGTCAAGATCCCCATGACGGTGGAGGGCCTGAAGGCCGTGAAGGTCTTCAGCGGCGAGGGCGTGATGACCAACGTCACCCTCATCTTCCAGCCGCTGCAAGCGCTGATGGCGGCCAAGGCCGGAGCCAGCTTCGTCAGCCCCTTCGTCGGCCGCCTGGACGACATCGGGGAGACGGGCATGGACCTGGTGGCTGACATCCGCCGCATCTACGATGCCTACGCCCTGGACACGGAGATCATCGTCGCCAGCGTGCGCCATCCCATCCACGTGCTGGAGGCGGCCCGCATCGGCGCGGACATCGCCACCATCCCCTTCAAGGTGATCCAACAGCTGGCGCAGCATCCCTTGACGGACAAGGGCATCGCCCAGTTCCTGGACGATTGGAAAAAGGTGCCACAGGCCTGAGAGTCTGTGAAAAAACCTCCCACTGAGTTATTGTGTGACACAAGCCCAGCGTGGAGGTACTTAATGCACCCGATTGACTCCCCTCATCTGCACGATCCGGCGTTGCCGGATCCGACTCTTGGGCGTGTGCTTCGCG
>JAUXWS010000050.1 GCA_030685015.1 bacterium | reverse complement strand
GGTCGGCTGCATCCGCCCGTGGCAGTGCCGCGCCCCGCGCCGGCCCTGCTAGAGCTTTTCCCGCTCCCGCGCCAGGGCCAGGCTGATGCGCTCGCCCAGGTCCTTCTGGTGCTGCGCCAGCAGGGGATCGGCCACGCCTCTCTGCCAGCCGGCCAACTGCTCGCGGATGCGCTCCAAGTCGGAGCGGGCCAGCAGGCGGGCGTCCGCCGGAAGCTGGGTGAGGCGCTTGTCCAGCAGCAGCTCGGTCAGGAGTCCGACGTGGATGCGCTGCAGGTCGCGCTCCTCGAGCCGCGTGGCCGGCCCGGTCCAGATGCGGTCGCGCACCCCCGTGAAGACCTCGGGCAGGGCGATTCCGGCGCCGGGGCGGCGTGCGTTCAGCTCCGCGGCGCGGGCGAGGCGGGCCGGGCAGAAGAGTTCGCCCAGCAGCAGCTCCCGCTCGCGGGCCAACATGGCACGCAGAGGCATGTCCTGGCGCGGGGTCGAGCGCGAGGCGTCGAAACTCCAGCCGAAGCCGGGTCCGGCCTGGCTGAGGCGCTCATCCGCCTCGGCCCAGGGGGCGGCATCGAGCGCGTTCTCAAGCAACAGTTCCAGCATGGCGTGCTGCTCGGCCGCCGGCCAGGGGCTGAGGGGCACGCCGCCGGCGCCCCAGGGCTGCCGGTTGAGACGCATGGCGCCCAGATAACGGGCGAGGGGTTGCAGACTGCCCCACCAGGTGGAGAAGGCCCGCTCCCAGGCCCGCCGGTAGAGCAGGTGGTCGTCCCCCGTCTTCAGCACCAGGTCCGGCGCCACGGCCATCTGGGCGCGGGCCAGGCGCAACTGGTGCCGCGTCCAGGCCTCCTCGTCGGAGGACAGGTCGAAGACGCGGATGGTGGGGTCCAGGGCGCTGCCCCAGCCGCGCACGTCGTAGGCGTCCTCGTCCGTGCCGTAGCGGAGGGCGGGGTCGCTGGCGCTGCGCTCCAGGAGTGGTCGCAGGGCGAGGGCGTCGGCGGCCGGATCCGCCGCCCCGGTGGGCGTGTAGCCCCACTCGATGGCGTAGAGGTCGTAGGGGCCGAGGGTGCGCGTGTGGTAGTCGCCCTGCCGCTCCGGCTCCACGGCCACGCAGGCGGGGTCGTACTCCATCACCGAGGAGACGAGACCCATGCGCGCCGTCAGGCTGCTGTCCCACAATTGCTCGAAGCCGTGCAGGGCGCTGGCCGCGAAATTGTGGCGCAGACCCAGGGTGTGTCCCACCTCGTGGGCCACCAGGGAGACCAAATATTGCTCGACAATGGGCCAGGGCAGGGGGTCGCCCGCCTTGAGCCGGCCCTGGGCGGCCAGTTGCGCCCCCGCCAGGGCGGCGCTCTCGGTCAGGAAGCGGGCCGCTTGGCAGCCCTGCCGCAGCTCGGGGTCGCGCCAGGCGGCGGCCAGGGCCTCGCCCTCGGCTTGCAGGGCGGCCAGCAGCCCCTCGCCGGCGGCGGGATGCTCCGCCTCCTCCAGCCGCGGCTGCCCATCGGCGCGGTGCCCCAGCGGCGCGATGCCCACCCGCCGCACCATGTCCGCCTCGATCAGGATGTCGGCGTTGAGGATCTCCCCCGTCCAGGGGTTGACCTGGCTGGGGCCCATCGCCCCGAAAGAGGGCTCGGCCGAGGAGATCCAGCGGATGACGTTGTAGCGGATGTCCGCCGGGTCCCACTCGGCGTCGTCGGGCATCTGCTTCACGACAAAGGCGTTCCGGAAGCCGGCCCGCTCGAAGGCCAGGTTCCACAGCTCGGCCCCGCGGCGCACGGCGTCCCGGTAGGCGGGCGGTATGGTGTTCTCCAGCCAATAGACGATGGGCTTGACCGGTTCCGACAAGGCGGTGGCGGGGTCCTGCTTCTCCAGGTGCCAGCGGTTGGCCACGCGGATCATGGGATCCTCCAGCCCGTCGTCGCCCCACAGGCGCCAACCCGTCTCGAAGTAGCCCACCCGCGCATCGGCCAGGCGCGGCTGATAGCTGCTGGCCGGAAGTTCCGACAGGCTGGCCCGCAGCTCCACCTCCAGGAAGCGGGGATCCTCCATCAGGTTCCAGCCGCTCTCCGCTTTCTTGGTGCGGAAGCCCGTGATCGTGCCCAGTTCCAGGTTGGCGGGATAGGCCTGCAGCCGGGTCCAGCGCGCCATGCCGTCGGCCGGGGCGTAGTCGGCGCCCAAGATCCGCTTGAGGCGCTGGGCCGTGCCCAGGGGATCGTCGAAGAACCAATCATCCAGGAGGACCAGGCAGGAGCCCCGCTTCGGTTCAGGCTGGGAGACCAGCTTGAAGGCGGTGAGCGGATGGTCGCTCACCGAGCGCTCCACCATGCGCCCGGCCGCTCCGTCCTCCGTGGCACGGAACATCAGGTTGCGGCGGACGAGCCGCAGGCGCTGGCCGGTCATCTCGAAGCGGACGACCATGTGGCCGGCCGGCATGCCAGCGACCAGGCCGCGGCCGCCCGCGCCCGTCTCCTGGGTGAAGGAGAGCAGGTAGTCCCGGTCCAGCTGAGTGGGCAGCACTTCCAGCCAGCACTGGTCGGTCTTGGGCTTGTGGTATAGCGTGAAGAGGCCGGAAAGGGTGTCCGCCCCCTCCACCACTTCGGCGAAGGGGGGCTTCTCGTCCTTCCCCTTCTTTCCCTTCTCCGGCGCCCCGCCACCCGGGATGCTGACGGTGAAGAAGGCGTCGTAATCGCCGCCCTGCGCGGCCGGATGGGCCTTGACGCAGGCGGCCGGGCCGGCCAGCACGAGGAGGGCCGCCAGCCAAAGCCGGCAGATGGTGGTCATGACATGCCTTTCTGGTAGGGTCTGGCTGCTTGTCGGGGCGGCGGGCGATCAGCGCCGGCCACGCTCGCTCAAGGTTCTCTCAATGGTCCGCTTCAACTCGCCCAGGTCCATGGACTTGACCAGGTAGGCGTCCGCCAGCCAGCTGGAGAAATCCTCCTTGTGGTGCGGAAAGGCGCTGTAGATGATGACGGGGACCTCGTTGTCCTCGGCCACGATGCGCCCCATCGCCTCCAGGCCGTCCATCTCCGGCATGCGGATGTCCATCACGATGAGGTCCGGTCGCACCTGGCGGGCCAGTTCGACGGCCTCGCGCCCGGTGGCGGCGAAATGCAGCTCGTGGCCTTCGGCGGAGAACTCTTCCTGATAGAGCAGTCTCAGCGATTCGTCGTCATCCGCGATCAGGATCCTGGCCATGGCTCCTCCCGTGCAGAGTGGTGATGAACTCCGCGCCCCCCAGCCGGCCAGGCTGGACGAGCCGGATCTCCCCCTCGTGCAGCCGGGCGATGTCCCGGGCCTGGGCCAGGCCCAGGCCCAGGGCGCCGTCGCGCCCGCTGACGAAAGGTTCGAACAATCGGTCAAGCAGGGATGGCGGAACGCCGGGGCCGTCGTCGGCCACGGCGAGCCGCAGTTCGCCCTCGTGGCAGGACAAGCCGACGGCCAGGCGCGTGCAGCGCTGGCCGTTCTCCCGGCGGGGCTCGTTCAGGTCCAGGACGTTCTGCAGCTGGATGTGCAGCAGCTGGTCCAGGCGCAAGACGTCGCCAAAGGCCCAGCAGGGTTCGGCAGGCAGGTCCAGCTCGAGGGTGATGCCCCGCTCGCGGAAACTCTCCTCCAGGCGCTCCGCCAGCTGCTCCACCCGTGAGCGCAGATCCACCCGGTCCCGCCGCAGGATCTGGGGCGCGCCGTAGTCGAGCAGGGCCTCGAGGATGCGCTCGATGCGCCGGCATTCCTTGAGCACCAGCTCGGCGTGCTCCCGCGGCTTGTCCAGGCCCTCCAGCTCGCGAACGAGCAGGCGGGCGAAGCCGCCGATGGACATGAGCGGCGTCTTGATCTCATGGGCCAGGTTGCCCGTGACGCGGCCGACGGCGGCCAGTTTCTCGGCGCTGAGCAGCTGGGCCTGACGGCGGTCCAGCTGGACGTTGGCCTCCTGCAGCTCCTTGACCCGCTCGTCCAGCTCGCGGTTGAGCCGGGCCCGCTCGATGGCGAAGCCCAGGTGGCGCGCGCAGCTGACCAGGGCGTCCAGATGCTCGCTGGTGGGCGGCCGCTGGGTGATGGCATTGTCGACCAAAAGGAAGCCCCGCGTCTCCTCCGGCTGCCCGGCCTCGCCCGAGATGGGGACGCGCACGGGCGCCAGCCAGCTCTCCTGGCTGCCCGTCATCTCCAGCAGGCAGACCGAACCCGGCTCGCGCAGCTCCGGCATGTGCAGGCAGGTGCAGCCCGGACGCTCGAGGGCCTGGCGGAGCTGGGGAGGGGCGGCGGCCAGGTGGAAGCGCAGGCTTTCCACGTGGCGCTGGATGGGCCGGTCCGCATCCTGCTCATCCAGCTGTTGGAAAAGCTCGGAGAGGCTGAGCAGGTTGAGGTCGTGGCGCATCCAGATGCGGGAGGCCTCCTCGCCGCTCAAGGGGCCGACCGCCAGGCGGCCGACGATCTCGTCGCCCTGGCGGTGGAAATAGAAGGCGCGGTTGAATTCCAGCCCCTTGCCGAAGGTGAGGCCGGCCAGGATGATGCGCAGGATGCGGTCCAGGTCGCGGCTCTGCTGCAGGGCGGCCAGCACCTGGTTGAGGATGTCCAGCTGCCGCAGCTGCCGCTCGAGGTCCACCTCGGTGCGGCTCAGTTCGAGGTTCGACTCGTCCAGATTCCGCTCGACCACCAGGACATGCCCCGCCAGTTCGCCCTTGAGGGGCAGGATGTCCAGGTCGATGCCATGCTCGCCGCCGCAGAGATGGGGAGGCAGCCGCAGATGACGGCGCCGGCCGTCGCGCAGGCTGAGGCGGATGGGGCACTCTTCATCGCTCAGCGTGCAGAGGTGGCAGTCGCCGTCATGGATCGCCCCCGGCGTGGGCAGCGGCTTGCCGTCCAGGCCCACCGCGTGGTGGTGTTCATCCACGATGGCCAGCCGCAATGGCAGGCGGACCAGAAGTTCCTCGGATGGCGGCAGCGGCATGGGCGGTACCCGTTGGGACTGTGGCTGCAAGTTATCCAGACTGGTCGGGATGGGCAATGGCCGGCTCAGTCGGGCTCCGCCGGCGGCGGGGCGGCGAGGGCGGGACAGCGGGCCAGCATCCAGGCCAGGGTGAGGGCCAGGGCAAGGAGGGGCAGGCCCCGGGAGAGGCCCAGCAGCATGGCGGCGCTGACCAGGGCCGTGGAGGGCAGGAGGCCGAGCGAGGCGAGGCGCAGGCGGGCCGCCCCGTCCAGGCCCAGGCGGTAGAGGAGGTTGGGCACCAGGGCGAAGAGGCCGGCCAGGCCCAGCTCGGCCGCCAGCAGGGCCAGGCTCAGCACGTAGAGGAAGGGGAGGGAAAGGACGAGGCTGGTCCAGCGCAGACCGCTGGCCAAAGCAAGCAGGTCGCCATGGTCCAAGCGGGACTCGCCCTGGCCCGTCCCGCCCAGGGGAAAAGCCTGGATGCGCCCCTCGGCGCCCTTGACCAGGACCCGGGTGCGCGTGACCATGAGGAGGGCGGCTCTCTCCTCCAGGCGGGTGCGTCCCTCCAGATCGATGATGGCGAACTCATGGCCGCCTCGATCCAGCAGCACGAGGGGCTCGCTCAGGGGCGGCTCCGTCCACAGCTTGCCGTCCCGCAGTCCGAGCAGAGGCAGCTGCTCCACCACGACCGGCGCCTCGGCCAGGAGGCGGTCCAGGACCTTCATCACCATGAGGTTCATGGCCAAGGTCAGGATCAAAGCCGCCAGCAGCACCCGTCCCAGCCCGATGCCGCGCCCCGAGCGCACCTCGTCCACCGCCCTTTGCCGTTGCCAGGACGGCACCACCAGACGCCGCAAGCCCCCAATCATGTGACACCTCCCCCGCCGCGGATGGCCCGGGAGCGATCCCGGCGCTCCTTGATGAACTGTCCCAATCCGGCCCGCCAGGCCAGCAGCAGGAAGACCGCGCCGTGACTGAGGGTGCCCAGCAGGATCATCTCCCAGGGGCCGCGGCCGGCCAGGCGCCCCCCCAGCGCCGCCAATCCGGCCACCAGCGCCAGGCGCGCGATGCGCCAGAGGCGGCCGGGCACGAACACGCGCGTGACGGGCAGTCCCAGGCCCCGCCCCAGCAGCCACCAGAAGACTGCGACTTCGGCGATGGTGGCCAGAACGGTGGCCAAGGCCGGACCCGCCCAGTGCAGGCGCACCAGCCAGAGGGAGAGGGTGGCATTGAGCAGCAGGTCGCCCAGCGCCGTGCCCAGCACCCAGCGCTGCAGGCCCAGCGTGTTGAGCACCTGGCCGTAGAAGATGAGGCGCAGCGGGAAGAGCAGCAGGTAGAGGCGGAAGGGCAGGGCCGATGCCTCGTAGGAGGGGCCCCACAAGGCCACATAGAGCGGGTCGGCCAGCACCATGAGCAGGGTGAAGATGGGGAAGACCAGCCAGGCCACCTTCTCCACGCCCTCGGCCAGCAGGTCGGCCAGTTCCGGCAGCCGGCCCTCGTGCTGCAGGCGCGAGATGTGCGGCAACATGACGACGGACACGCTCCCCACCAGCACGGAGACGAAGGGCACTTCCAGCGCGCCGGCCTGGAAGCGCGCGAAGACGGCCTTGTCGACAAAGAAGGCCGCCACGATGTTCTTGTCCAGGTAAGCCGCCAGGTAGGCCACCAGGGTCGTGGCCGTGATGGGCAGCGCGTAGCCCAGCAGCGGCCTGAGACGCTCCCGGCTGAAGCGGATGGGCCGCCAGGCCAACTCGGGGTGGCTGGCCAGGAGCGCGGCCTGGAATACGGCCCACTTGGCCAGGGCCATCATCCCCAGCAGCCAGCAGGCGGCCCGGATGCCCGCCCCTTCGCGGCCCAGCTCGGGCCAGAGGGCGGCCAGCCGGTCGGCGATCTCGGGCAGAAGCTCGGGTCGGGCGCCCAGGGCGACGGGTCCCAGGGCCAGCAGGAGGAAGAGCGCGGCTTCCAGCGTCAACCAGACGGCCAGCAGACGGAAGCGGCCCAGCAGGTTGAAGACGGACTCCATCCCCGAGCCGGCGACCATCGCCCCGCCGTAGAGGGCGAAAACCTTGAGATGGCCGGCCAGCTCCGGCATGTGGTAGAAGCCGGCGAGGCGGGGCGCGGCCCACCACAGCAGAGCCCCGTAGACCAGGCCCATGACGAGCAGCAGCTGGTGCACGGTGGCCATCAGCCTGGCCTGCTCCTCGGGCCGGGCCCGCGGGAAGAAGTAGAAAAGCACGCTGGGCAGGCTGAGGATGAAGAACATGTAGCTGGTGTTGAACACCAGCCAGATGTTCTGGTATTCCGCCGTGAAGCCAAGCCGCTCGCCGAAGAGCCGCGCCACGCCCAGGTTGACCAGCAGGCGCGCGGCGCTGGCGGCCGAGCGTCCCAGGCTGAGCAGCAGGCTCTGGCGGGTCAGGCTCATGGACGGCGCTGGCGGGGGGACGGGGCCGCTTCCGGCGGCAGTCCGGCCCGGATCCAATCCGTCTCGGCCGCCAGCACGGGGTCGGCCTCCAGGCGCGGCACCAAGCGGCGAGCCAGGAGCCCGTCCCGCCGGGCCAGCAGGCGGACCAGTTCCCGGCGCGCCAGGGAGGGTCGCTCCTCGTCGAAGAGGGCAGCGGCGACGCGCCGGCCGTCCAGCAGGCTGTCCTGGGCCAGACTCTCAAAGGCGCTGATGCGCACGGCCAGGACGCTGTCCCCCAGGGCCGTCAACAGCGCCTCGCGCCCGACCGCCGTGGAGGGCAGCCGGCCCAGTCCCCAGGCCGCCGAGCGGCGCAGCCCGGCGTGGGGCCAGCCCAATCCTTCAAGCAGGGGCTCCGGCGCGCCGCCGCGCTCCGCCAGGCATTCCAGCAGCAGGGCGGCCTGACCCGGCTCCTGCCGCCCGACGCCCTGCCGCCACCAGTCCGCGAAGAGGCTGGCTTCGCCCAAGGTCCGCGTCTCGGACAGAGTCCACAGGGCGAAGCCCCGCTCCGACAGGCGCGCCTCGCGCTCCTCCCCCGCCGTCCCCGGGATTTCCTGCTCCACCGCCTCAACCAGCAAGGGCAGGGCGGCCTCGCCCATGGCCGCCACCAGGTCCTTGAGGGCGTGCCGCTCCCAGCTGATGCGTGAGGCCATCAGGCGCCGCTGGCGGATCAGGCCGGCCAGGTCGGCCGGCCGCTCCTTGAGGGCGGCGCGCGCCAAGTCCCGCTCGCGGGACCATTTGGGCTCCAGGCGGATGGCCCAGACGTAGAGCCGCTCCACGCGGTCGTCGGCACGGAAGAGGGAATCCAGCCCCTTCACCGGCTCAGCGGCGGCTGGAGTCCCGACCGTCGCGGCCGCCGGGGCGCTCCAATCCTGCCCCAGGCCGCGCAGGCTGCCGCTCCAAAGGCTGTCGTTGGCGCCCGGCCCCAGGTAGAGATCCTCTCCTTGGGCGTCAAGGAAGAAACCGATGGACCCGGTGCGGCGACGGGGATCGCCGTAAGCGCGCGGTTTGGCCTGGCCCCGCATGGCGTAGAGGTCCTGACCGGCCAGGTCGGTGAGGAGGCCGCAGCCGTTGGCGCTGCCGGCGCCCTGGCTCAGGTCCCAGGCCACGTAACTGTCGTCGCCGGCCATGTCCAGCAACCAGCCCAGCGCCAGGTCGTGGCCGCAGCCCTGGCTGACGCCGCGGCTCTGGTAGACGTCCAGGCCCGCTTGGTCGAGCAGCAGGCCCGCCGCCAGATGCACCCCCGCCCCCTGGGCGTACTGCCACGCGAGGTAGCGATCGTTGCCGGCGCGGTCGACCAGGGCGCCCAGCGACCACCAATAGGCCGCCCCCTGTCCGTAGATGTCGGCGCTGTAGAGGTCGTTCCCGCCCAGGTCGTGCAAGAGGCCGATGCCGCCGGAGAGGTCGGGACGCTGGCCATAGCCGAAACCCTGGCCCAGGGTCAGGTGGTGGTCCTCGTAGCGGATCTGGTCCACGAAGCGGGGCTGCATCAGGTAGTGGTCGTGCCCGTCCGTATCCTGCAGCAGGCCGAGGCCGGCCAGGTGGCCGAAGCCCTGCCCGTACAGGCTGCTCAGGTACAAGTCGTTGCCGCCGCCGTCCAGCAGCACGCCGATACCCAGGCTGCCCGCCCCCAGGCAGAAGGTGTCGCCGCTGTAGTGATCGTCGCCGCCATGGTCCACGAGCAGGGCCATGCCCCCCAGGGCGGCGCCCAGGGCGGCGAATTCGCCCTCGTAGCGATCATTGCCGGCCAGGTCCAGCAACAGGGAGAGACCGCCCACAGTGGCGGCGGGTCCGATCTCGCCCCGGCAGAGGTAGTGGTCGTCCCCGTCGAGATCGATGAGGAGGCTGACCCCGCCGCGGGTGACGGCCACCGGTCCCTCGTAGCGGTCATCCCCGCCCAGGTCGATGATGATGGGCGGCAGCTCGCCCCGCCAGGTGTTGGGGCCGGCCGCGCCGATCGCCACCCGCTCATCGGCATGGAGCACCGGCCCGAAGCATGGGTGGTCGCGCACCCGTTCCCCCGCCGCGGCCTCCCGGAGCAGGGGCAGATCCCGGTGCAGGCCATCCAGCTCGGCCAGGATCGCCAGGAGCTGGGCCACATCCGGCAGGTCGGCCCGCTCGAGACGCTCCTGGCGCCGGCGGGCCTCCGCCTCGGCCAAGCGCAGCAGGCTGTCCAGTTCGAAAACGCTGCGCTCCCCCAGGTCGGGATCCTCCTGCAGCAGGTCGGACAGGTCCTGCTCCAGGACTTCGACCGCGGCGGCGGAGAGCAGCCGATGCCCGGCCAGCGCGCCCAGCCGCTGGATCCAGGCGTCCCAGTTCCCCCTTTCCGCAAAGGCGGGGGGCGCCGGCGCCGCCAGGGGCCACTTGGCGGAAGGCGATCCCGCCCGCACCACCTCCCCCTGCAGGAGGGCACCCAACCCGGCCAGATCCCCCGTGCTGGACAGGGCCCGGCAGAGGGAGTCGGCCCAATGGTCCAGGCGGCGGCCGGCCATCAGCACCTCGTCCACGCGTCGCAGGCGCAGGCTGTCACGCTCGGCGGGCAGCAGCGGGAAGGCGAGGTCCGCCGGCCGCAAACCGGCCCGCTGCAGGGCCTGGGCGAAGGGGTCTTCTCCGGCGATGGCCGGCGCGGCCACCAGGGCCGGCAGGAGCAGGATGCTCAGCTTTTTCAGCATGCGCCGCCTCCCTTCTCCTGCCGCGAGGATCCATTCCATTGTGACAGCAGGTGCCGGGCCGCCGCGGCATAGCCGGCCGGCCCCATGCCGCAGACGAGGGCGGTGGCGGCGCGGGCCGTGAGCAGGCGCCGGCGGAAACTCTCCCGGGCCGCCACCTGGCTCACATGCACCTCGACAATGGGGATGCGCAGCGCCAGCAGCGCGTCCAGCAGCACGACACTGGTGTGGGAGAGGCCGCCCGGATTGATGATGAGGCCGTCGGCGTGATCGTCGGCCCATTGCAGGCGATCCACCAGCGCCCCCTCGTGGTTGCTCTGGAAGAAGGTCCAGCCGACCTCCGGAAAGGCGCGGATCAGTTCCTGCCCGATCTCATCCAGGCTGTGGCCGCCGTAAATCTCCACCTGGCGCCGGCCCAGGCGGTTGAGGTTGGGTCCATTGACCAGATCCAGTCTCATCTCACCAGATCCTTCCATTGCCGCCATGCCTCGGCCACCGTCTCCCCCGCCACGTCCTGCAGGCGGGCGCGGCCGGGCGTCTCGGGCAGCACCAGCCGCAGACGGCCCTCCCGCACCTTCTTGTCCTGGGTCATGGCTTTCATCAGGTTCGCCACCGACAGCCGGACCAGCTTCCGCGCGGGCAACAAGCCGAGGGAGGCCAGCACCCGCCGCAGGCGCTCCTCCATCTCATCGGCCGCGGCCGGTGGCGCCGCGCCGGTCAAGCGGCTGGCCCGCGCCGCCGCCAGCATGCCGAAGAGCACGGCCTGGCCATGCCCCAGCTCCCCGTCGCCCCGGGCCTCCAGCGCATGGGCGAAACTGTGGCCCAGATTGAGCAGAGCCCGCTCCCCCGCTTCGAACTCGTCCCCTTCCACCAGGGCCGCCTTGACGCGGAGGGCGCGCTTCAGGTGCCCGGCCAGATCCGGGTGGCCGGCGCGCAGGAGGCCGGCCGGATCCTGCTCGAGGCGGCTGGCCCAGCTTCCGTCCGACAACCAGGCGGCCTTGAGCAGCTCCCCGAACCCGCCGGCCCATTCCCGCGCCGGCAGGGTGTCGAGGCAATCCAGGTCGACCACCACCAGACAGGCCGGCCAGAAGGTGCCCACCGCGTTGCGCAGTCCGCCGAAATTGATCGCGGTCTTGCCGCCGAGGCAGGCGTCGACCATCGCCAGCAGGCTGGTGGGGACCAGGATGAGCGGCACGCCCCGCTTCCACAGGGAGGCGGCCAGGCCGCCCAGGTCGCCGATCACGCCGCCGCCGAAGGCCACCAGGGGCGAATGCCGCTCCAGGCCCAGGCTGCCCATCTCGGCGAGCACGGTGAGCAGGTTGGCGCTGTTCTTGCTTGCCTCGCCCGTGGGAAGGACCAGACGGTGCAGGTCGCTTCCCTCCACCAGGTCCTCCAGCTGCCGGGCGCGGGCGCGGGCCACCTGGTTGTCGGTAAGCAGCATGCGCGGCCGGGGTCGTCGGGCCAGATCCGCGGCGAGGATGGGGGCGCCGTCCCGTCCCAACCACAGGCGGGTGTCATGGCGAGCCAGTCGCAGCGTCAGCTCAAACACAGGTCAATCGCATTGAACGGCAGTCCAGTTGGCTTGACAGAGTTCCCGCCCCTTGGCACGGAAAAGGGGTTTTCCAGAATGCGGAACAAGATAGCATGACCCCGTGGGGGCCATCCCCTTGATGGAAAACACTTTGAAACTGGCATCTCAATCGCGTGGGTCGATGACCGGCAAAGCGGAGATGATCGTGGATCTGCTGGACAGGCGTTTGCGGCGGGAGTTGGAGGCCCTTTTCCGGCGGCATGGCATGCAGGACTGGCGCCTGGACCGGGCGGCGGACCATTGGCGGCTGAGCGCCTCGGGCGCGGCGCGGCGCTTGCTGCCCCTGGCCCGACTCCTCCTGCGGCGACGCCTGGCGGCCTGGTCCCGCACCCTGGGTGGCCCGCTTGCCTGACAAGCCTTGCGTTCCCACATCCTCACTGTTATACTGAGCGCTCTTGAACCGGGAAGAGGTCCGGCCGGCGCCGAAAGGATGCGCCTCCGGCCATCCGCCCAGGCAGAACAGCTGAGGTACCCGATGAGCCGAGTTTGCCAGATCTGCGGCAAGGGCCCGATGAGCGGTCACCGCGTCTCCCATGCCAACAATCATACAAAGCGCCGTTTCCTGCCCAATCTGCAGACCGTCCACGCCCGCGTCGACGGGGAGCGCCGCAAGATGCGCATCTGCACCTGTTGCATCCAGGCCGGCAAGGTCGAGAAGTAGCCGGCGCGCACAGTCGATTGGGCGGCGGCCCGGGCGGCCGCCGCTTCCATGTCAGGACCCCACCGGCCGACTCGCCAACCGCACCCTCCCCTCCGCCAGGCTGACCTGGATCCGCATGGGCTTCCCGTTGGAGGCCAGGATCTCCTCATTGACCCGTTCCGCCACCAACTCCTCGAACTTGCGGTCCACGTTGCGGGCACTCACGTCCTGCCTGCTGCCTTGGTGGGCCAGCCACTGGGACACGTCGGGCGAGACATCCAGCTCATGGCCCAGCCGGGCCACCTTGGACTGGAAGGCGGGCACGATCCGCTCCCGCAGGATGCGCAGCAGATCCTCCTCCGCCAGCGGCTGGAAGACGACCAGCTTGTCCACGCCGCGCAGCAGCTCCGGCGTGAAGTAGTCGCGCAGCACGACCTCACTCAGGCGCCCCACCTCAGGGCTCTGGAAGCCGATGCTGCCCTTGTGTTCGAAGCCGACCAGATCGGACAGCAGGACGACGGTGGTCTCGTTGACGGGCATCTGCTGGCCGGCGGCGTCCCGCAGGCTGCCCTCCTCGAAGCTCTTCAGGAAATAGTGCAGCACCTCGCCCGCGGCGAATTCAATGTTCTTGAGGATGAGGACGCGCCGCGGCTCCGCCCGCAGGCGCTCCCACACGGTCTGCAAAGGATAGCCACCCTCGGCGCCGGGCACCCGGCCCACGATCAGTTGCAGGCTCTCCGCCTCCTGGAACTCGCTCATCTCCACGAGGAAGGGCTCGCGGTTGTAGAGGATGCGCGACAGCTCCCCGGCGAAGAGCTGTTTGCCCACGCCGGCTGGCCCGGCAAAGAGGAATACGCCGTCGGGCCGCTCCGGGTTGAGGTCCAGGTCACTCTTGGTGAAGCGGATCGTGCGGCACACCTCCTGGATGGCGGCGTCCTGGCCGATGATGCGCGAACTGAGCAATTCCTCCAGGCGGCTCAGCCGCTCCTGCAGATCGGGGAAATCCGCCTCCTCGCGGCCGGTGATGCGGCCCAGGGCCAGGCGCAGCACGGATTCCCAATTGGGCGGGCAGGAGTCCTCCGACAAGGCAAGGATGGAGAGGGCGACGTCGAGGAGGATGAGCGCCTTCTTGGGGAACTGGCTGGTGCGCACGTGCTCATCGGCCATCTCCACCAGGCGCTCCAGCTGGCCGCGGTCCAGCGGCACCCCGTACTGCTCCTCGAACTTGTCCTTGACCTGCTCAAGGATCAGGAGCACGTCGCCACGGGGCAGGGGCTTGATGTAGAGCGGGGCGAGCAGCTCCTCGAAGACGGGATTGACCTTGATCACCCGGTTGACGAAGTCCACGTCGGTCAGAAGGACAAAGTGCAGCCTCTTGAACTGGAGCAGGCCGAAGAGGCGCTGGAGGAAGTCCTGCATCACCGGCGTGGCGTTGGCGAACCAGTGGTGGAAGCCGTCCAGGACAAGGATGATCTCCGGGTGCTGCTCCAGGAAGCGGCGCAGCACTTCGAAGCGGTTGGCCAGGTCCTGCTGGCTCTGCAGGTCCTTGAGGAAGACCTCGCGGGGAAACTCGAAGAAGCGTTTGCCGGCGAAGATGCGGGGCACGCGGCCGGCGGCCGTCTCCTCGATCAGCCGCCGCAGCACCATGCTCTTGCCCACCCCGGGCTGCCCGTAGATGAGCAGGTTCTGGCGGTAGCGGCGCACCAGCACCTCCATCGCCGCCCGGCAATACTCCGGATAGGGCAGCAATCCCTGCATGGGATCCTCCCCGTAGCGCCGGTTGAGGTCGTGGTCGGGGGAGAACATGGCCCGCAGGAAGTCGGCGGCCCCTTCGGCGCGGCGCACCAGCTCGACGCCCAGCTTCTCCAGCGGGAGGGGGTAGAGCTGGTCCCAGTTGAAGAGCAGCAGCTGCAGGAAGTGGTCGGCCTCCAGCTCCTCCTCGCCCTTCTCGGACTGCCAGCTGGCCAGCACGCTCAGCACCGTGTCGTCCGGGGGCGGCGTGTAGTCCGCCATCGCTTCGCGCAGACCATCAAGGCCGTCCTCTTCCTCCCCTTCCTCGCCGGCATCCGGCGCGGCGACGCGGGCCGCCTCCTGGGCGGCCACGGCGCTGGAGGATTGGCGGAAATGGGCCAGCAGCGCCTCGCGATGCTCATCGCCCTTGAGCAGCCCCTGCCAGGTGTCCAGGATCTTGTCCGGGTCCTGCAGGGAGGCGATCATCAGTTCGGGCAGACCCCAGTCCCCGCGCCCGAACTCGAGCGCCACGGCCGCCGCACGGGTGAACCAGTCCTGGAGTACCGGGCTCAAGTACATCTTGTCTTCTCCCATGGGATGATCGGGCCCAGCAGCCTGTCAGGCTTTGCCGCTTCGAGGTCTTCATCGCCCCACCCGACGCTCGCGTCGAGCCTGCCGGTCCCATTCGACGCAGATTTCTTGCGAGCAACTGCCATTACGCATCGCGAAATCCCCGCCAAATGGCCCTCGACAGGGGCACGAATCCCATCGAAGGTCCAAGCCCGACAGGCTGCCAGTGTGGCCAATCTAGCAAGCCTGCCGCTGGGTGCGTTGCAGGAACAGTCCCCGTTTCGGAGACTGGGGCGGTGCCGCGCCGGCACGACGGCGGCGGCAACAGCCGTCCGACCGCGGAAAGGAACACATGTCCACCAGCCCCCATCCCTGGGCCGCCCTGCTCAGGCGCGTCGAGAAACCCGCCCGCTACTTGGGCGGCGAAGTCTTCTCCGTGGTCAAGGATCCAGCGGACCCCGCCCTCGCCTGTCGCTTCGTGCTCTGCTTCCCCGACCTCTACGACATCGGGATGAGCCACCTGGGCACCAAGATCCTCTATTCGGTGGTCAACCGGGAGGCGGACCTCGCCATGGAGCGCTGTTTCTGTCCCTGGATGGACCTGGAGCAGGAACTGCGCGAGGCGGGCCTGCCCCTCATCAGCCTGGAGAACCGCCTGCCCCTCTCCGCCTTCGACGTGGTCGGCTTCTCCCTGCAGTACGAGATGACCTACACCAACGTGCTGACCATGCTCGACCTGGGCGGCATTCCGCTGCGGTCGGCGGACCGGGCCGAACGCGACCCCCTCGTCATCGCCGGCGGTCCCAGCGCCACCCACCCGGAGGCGATCGCCCCCTTCATCGACGCCTTCGTCATCGGCGACGGCGAGGAGGCCCTGCCCCGCCTGCTGCGGCTGGTCGGCCGGCTGCGCGCCCACGGCCGCCCCCGGCGGGAGATCCTCGTCCGGCTGGCGCGGGCGGGCGGGTGCTACGTGCCCGCCCTCTATGACACGCGCCTGTGCGACAGGTCCGGCCTGCTGGCCGTGGGCCAAGCGCTGGTTGACGGCGTGCCCGCCCGGGTGGGGCGCAACCTGGTGGAGGACATCAATCGCTTCCCCTTCCCCGACGACAGCCCGGTGGCCGTCACCGAGGCCATCTTCGACCGCATGTCGGTGGAGATCGCGCGCGGCTGCACGGAGGGTTGCCGCTTCTGCCAGGCGGGCATGATCTACCGCCCGGTGCGCGAACGCGATCCGGCGGCCGTGATCGAGACGGTGGCCAGCGCCGTGAGCAGGGGCGGCTACGAGGAGGCCAGCCTCACCAGCCTGTCCACGGCGGATTACTCCTGCATCACCCCGCTCATCCGCGGCGTGATGGAGCGCCTCCGCCCGATCAAGGTGGGGCTGGGCATCTCCAGCCTGCGCGCCTACGGCCTCTCCGAGGAGCTGCTGGACGAGATCGCCAGCGTCAAGGCGACGGGCCTCACCTTCGCGCCGGAAGCCGGCACCCAGCGCATGCGGGACGTCATCAACAAGAACATCAGCGAGGCCGACATCCTCGCCACCTGTGAGCGGGTCTTCTCCCGCGGGTGGTCCAAGATGAAGCTCTATTTCATCCTGGGGCTGCCCACGGAGTCGGAGGATGATCTGGCCGGGATCGCGCACATGGGAAGCCAGGCGGTGGAGATCGGCCGCCGCCACCACCGCGCCGTCACGGTCACCGTCTCGGTCAGCAGCCATGTGCCCAAACCGCACACCCCCTTCCAGTGGTGCGCCATGGATTCCCTCGAGGAGATCGAGCGCAAGCAGGACTATCTGCGGCGCGAGGCGCAGGCGCGGGGATTCCGCTTCCGCCGCCACGATCTGCGCGTCAGCCACCTGGAGGCGATCATCGGACGCGGCGACCGGCGGGTGGCCGACCTGGTCGAGGACGCCTGGCGCCGCGGCGCCCGCTTCGATTCCTGGGACGAGCAGCTGGATTGGGAGATCTGGCAGGAGGCCCTGACCGCTTGGGAGGAGAAGCAGGGCCTCGACCGGCGCCTCTTCCTCGACACCCTCCCCCTCGACGCCGCCCTGCCCTGGGACCACATCGACGTCGGGCTGAAGGATGGTTTCCTCGCCGCCGAATACCGGCGCGCCCTGCGTCACCGGCTCAGCCCGCCCTGCGGCAAACCCGTGGGCCTCCAGGTCCACCACACCA
Organism: bacterium; assembly: GCA_030685015.1. NCBI lineage: Bacteria > bacterium. The sequence continues at coordinate 27,627 of JAUXWS010000050.1, read as the reverse complement.
ACCTGGCCGAGGCCGCGGCCGACCAGCGCCGCCTGGTCTGCTACCACTGCGGCGTGGCCTGCGACCTGGCGCAGATGAGGCGGGAGCGCCTGGACAACCTGGAGCGGCTGGACGCCCGCCAGCCCCTGCGCCGGGAGGGTCCCAACGCCCGCGACGAGGCCCTGGCCCGCATCCGGGCCGGACGCGCTCCCAACGAGTGGGACCAGGGCCGGCCCTGGCGCCTGCGCTTGCGCTTCCAGCGCCTGGCCGAGGGCCGCCTCCTCACGCAATTGGACCTGGTCCGCCTGCTGCCCCAGATCCTGCTCCGGGCCGGCCTGCGCCCCTGGTTCAGCCAGGGCTACAGCCCCCATCCCGTCGTTTCCTTCGCTCCCGCCATCTCCATGGGCGCCGCCTCGCTGGCCGACTACGCCGAAGCCCGCCTGGCGGAGGAGCCGGACCTGGCACAGCTCCTCCCGCGGCTGCAGGCCGCCTCGCCCGGCACCTGGCGACCGGTGGCGGCCGAGTTGGCGGCCCCCGAGGAACCCGTGCTCGCCCAAGTCCTCGCCGCATTCGACTGGCTGCTGCAGCTCCCGGACGAGAGCGACGATCCCGCCCTGCCCGTCGGCGAAGACCTGCTTGTGCATTACCGGCGCCTGCTCGACGGGCGCTTGGACTCGCCCCTCCCCCTCGTCGTGCTGCGCAAGGGAAGAAGCCGCCAGGTCGACCCCGGCCCCCGCCTGCTCGCCGCCCGCATCATCCCTGTGCCCGCCGGTCCCGGCGGGGGCGACCTCGAGGCGGGCCGCCCCGCCCTCGCCCTGCGCATCCGGACAGGCGACGGCGCCACCCTCAAGCCGCACGAGTGGTGCCACTGGTGCCTGGGGCCCGCCCTCAAGCCGGTGGGCGTGCTCCGCGTCGCCGGCTGGCGGGAAGAGAAGGGCGTCTGGACCGAGGTCCTGGCGGATCCCGCCTGGCCGGCGCTTGCCTGGCAGAATCCATTGGCCGCCGGGGTGGCGTCATGAAGGGCCGCGCCCGCTCCCTGGTGCGCGACCTCTTCCTGGCCATGATGCTGGTCAGTCTGGTCGGACTGGTCCTCATCACCTGGCAGGGGTTCCGCCTGACGGGCGAGGTCCTGCGCGAGCAGGCCGCCCTGCACCCCACCTGGTCGCGCTCCGCCGCTTCCGAGGCCACCGTCCCCACCGTGGTGGAGGGACTGCAACGCATCCAGACCAGCCTGCTGGCGACGGCGGCGGGCGCCCTCCTCCTCGCCACCCTCATCGCCGCCTGGCTGGGGCTGCTGCTGCGCCGCGAGCTGGCCGAGCTGCGCCACGGCGCCGACCGCATCGCCGCCGGCCACCTGGACCACCGGCTGCCGGCCGACCGGCACCATGCCGAGCTGGCCGTCCTGGCTGACTCGGTCAACCGCCTGGCCCAGACCCTGTCGCGCCAGATCCGCACGCTGGACCGCCAACGCCTGGAACAGGCCACCCTGCTGGCCGGCATGAGGGAGGGCGTGCTCGCCCTGGATGCCGGCGGCCGGGTGCGCAGCTGCAACCCGGCCGCCCGCCGCCTGCTGGACTTGGGCGAGCATCCGGTGGGCGCGCTCCTGGCCGACCTCTTGCCCGGGCGCGAGGTACTGCTGGCGATCATCCTCCGGGGCTGGGAAGAGGGTGAGAGCGAGGGAGAGTTGCCGCCCGACGGCAGCGGCCGCGAACTACGCGTCTGGACCCTGCCCCTGCGCGGCGCCGGGCGGAACGAGTTGCTGCTCGCCGTGATCAGCGACATGAGCGCGGCCAACGCGGCGGAGCGGCTGCGCCGCGAGTTCGTCGCCAACGTCTCCCACGAGCTGAAGACGCCGGTCACCTCCATTCGCGGCTATGTGGAGACCCTGCTGGACGGCGCTGCGGCCGATGAGGCCACGGCGGATCGTTTCCTGCGCGTCATCGAGCGCCAGGCCGGCCGCCTGGAAGCGATCGTCGACGATCTGCTCGCCCTCTCCCGCATCGAGCGGCAGACCGGCGCCGGACTGCCCCCGCGGGAGCTGGTCGATCTGCGCACCTTGCTGGGGCAGCTGCTGGAGGAGCACGAGCCGCTGGCCCGGGCGGCGGAGATCCGGCTCTGCCTGGAGGTGGCGGCGGAGGTGCCGCCGGCTCTGCCCGTGGTGCGGCCCCTGCTCGAGCGCGCCCTGGGCAACCTGCTGAGCAACGCCGTGCGCTATGGCCGTCCACGCACGGACGTGACGATGCGGGCGCGGCTCGCGGACGGGGAGCGGGGCCGTGGCCTGCTGCTGGAGGTGCAGGACGAGGGACGGGGCATCGCGGCGCAGCACCTGCCCCGCATTTTCGAGCGATTCTACGTCGTGGACAAGGCCCGCTCACGGGAAGTGGGCGGCACGGGTCTGGGCCTCAGCATCGTCAAGCACGCCGTCCAGGCCCAGGGGGGCGAAGTGGGGGTGGAAAGCGTGGTGGAGGCGGGCAGCCGCTTCTGGATCCGCTTGCCCCTGGACCCGCCTGCGGCCAAGTCGGCCGACTGGACGCCCAGCAAGTCCATGGCCTGAGGCGAAGCCCCTCAGCGGACGGCGGTGACAAGGCAGCGCCCCGGCATGGGGAGGGAAAGGCGCGGGGCGCGGTGGCCGAAGGGGAGGCCGGCGAGGACGGGACCCGACACCTGGGCGGCGTAGTGGCGCAACAGCTCCTCCGCCGTGAAGGTGACCTTGGCGGGGTCGGGTTCCGCGCAATCGATGAAGGAACCCAGCAGCAGGGCGCGGGCGCGGCGCAAGGCCCCCTGGTTGGCCAACTGGGCCAGGTGCCGGTCCAGGCGGAAGGGATACTCGCCGTGGTCCTCGAGCAAGAGGCAGGTCTCGCCCAGATAGGGCTCCCAACTTCCGCCGAAGAGGCTGGTCAGCACGCTGAGGTTGCCTCCGGCCAGTGGCCCCTCCGCCGTGCCCGCCTGCCACACGAAAGTCCCATGCAGGCCCAGCACCTGGCGGACGCCGCCCGCTTCCAGCACGACACGGGCGGGACAATCCGCCAACTCCTCCTCCTCCACAAGATTCCAGGCGCCGTCCGCCGCTTGGCGGGCGGCGATGGCCGCGCCCTGTCCGCGCAGGGAGGCCAGCATCAAATCGAGGGACGCCTCGCTGCATGGGTCCAGCGGAGCGCCCAGCTCGGTGGCCACCATGGGGGCGTGCCAGGCGGGCCAGCCCAACCGGCCAACCAGGCAGTTCTGCAGGCTGGTCAGGTCGGAGTAGCCGATGAGAGGCGGGCGTCGCCGTGCCCCGGCCAGCTCGGGACAATCGAGGTGGGACAACAGGCGCAGGCCGCCGAAGCCGCCGCGCGCCGCCCAGACGGCATCGGCCGCTGGATCCAGCAAGGCCCGGACCAGATCGGCGGCGCGCTCCCCGTCGCGGCCGGCCAGATGACCCCAACGCCCACGCAGGGACCGACCCTCCACCACCTCGATGCCCCGCCCGCGGAGGAAATCCAAGCCCGCCTCAAGGCGCGCCTCGTCCACCGGGCCGGCGGGAGCCACCACGTGGATGCGCAGGGCCTTCATCAATCCCCCGGGTTGATGACCAGCTGATAGTCTCCGAAGCCCTGGCGATCCATGAAGATGAACTCGCGGCCGCTCGCCTCGTAGGTCCAACGCTCCCAGGCGGGATAGTCCAGATCCCCCTCATAGCGCTCCACTTGGTCCGGATCGCCGTGGATCATGTAGATGCGCCCGCGGTCGCTGCGCCAACCCGCGAAGCGCGACCAGGAGAAACGGCGGTCGGCGAACTCGGCACGCCGGTAGTACTCGGCCATCAACTCGTTGCTGTCCGTCTCCGGGGTGGGGTCGACCGAGACCCAGAACTCGTCGAAGAGAGCCTTCTTGCGCCCCATGGGCGCCTCCTGCAGTTCCTTGAAGCGGCGGACGGGCAGGACGTAGCGCAGCTGTTCCACCGCCCGGTCCAGGTCCGAGGGATTGACCGGCTCCCCCCGCCACCGCACGGTGAACCGGGCGCTGCGGCGGTGCGGGTCGCCCTGCGGCAGACTCTCGTCGCCCTGCCAGGACAGGTTGGCCGGGCGCTTGCGCCTGCCGCGATCCTTGCGCGGGCTCTTGTCTGCCGCGGGCTCGGTCAGCCTCAGTTCAAGCTGATAGTCTCCGCTGCCCAGCTCGTGCAGCGGCACGCGCAGCAGGTTGTGGGTCACTCCGGCAGGGTAGACGCGCGCCAGGGTGCGGCGGTGGCGCTCCCGGTCGCGACGGTCCAGGATGAGCGAGCTGAGTTCCAGCTCCCGCTCCTTCCGGCTCCACACCTCATAATAGACGACCAGCTCGGGCGGGTGGGCGCCGCCCTTCTCCTCGACGAAGGGCCGCGCGGCGAGGGGATCGGGGTCGAGGCTGTCCGCTTCGGCCAGCAGCCACAGCCCGCTGATGGCGGCCGTCTCGCCGGACAGGTCGCGCACCTGGAACTCCCCCTCCCGCCGCAGGTGGCGGCGGGAGTTGAGATCCTGGAACTCCACCCACCATGTGTAGCGGCCGGGGGGTAGGTCAAGCTGGAAATGGCGCCAGCGGCGGGGTTCCACCCCTTCCAGCCGGCTGCTCTCCAGGGTGAATTCCTCGTGGTGGTAGCGCGAGGCCCGGCTGACCCGCCGCCGGCCCTTGCCCGAGAAGACCTCCAGGCTGATCTCGTACTCCGCCCGGTAGCAACCGCCCGCCTGGCTTCGAAGCGTGTCGTCCGGCGCGGCCGGCAAGGCGCCGGGCGTGTCGCAGCGCCTCAGCTGCAGGTCCTTCAGTTCCAGCAGGCAGGTGAAGACCTGGCGCTCGGCGGGTCCGGCGGCGCCATCCACCTGCTCCAGGAACGTGCTGCGCAGCACGCGGAAGTTCGGCTCCCACTCGCGGTTGGCGAAGATGTCCGGCCGGGCCTGGACGGCGCCAGCCAGCAACAGGAGGCAGATCAGACGGAACATGGCCCTTCCTCTCATGCGCAGGCGGTCTCCGGCAGCGGGCGGGCGAAGAGGTCGTACTCCAGGGCGTCGGTGTACTCCACCGCGAGAAAGGTCCCGGGCTGGTGTCGACCGGCCACCTCCACGCTGTTGTCGATGTCCAGGGCGTCCCGATAGCCGCGCGCCAGGCTGGTGCCCGCCACCGTGTCCACCTCATCCACCAGGACGCGGTCATGGCTTCCCACCAGGACCTGGTTGGCCGCCAGCGAGCGCGCCATCTGCTCCTCCATGATGAGGTCGCGGCGCGCCTCGGCCACTTCGCGGGGGACCTGGTCCCCATGGCGGACGGCCGGCGTCCCCTCCTCGGGGCTCCAGAGGAAGACGCCCAGCCGCTCGAAGGGATGCTCGCGCAGGAAGGCGAGCAGTTCGGCGAAATCCTCCTCGCGCTCGCCCGGGAAACCCGTGATGAGGGAGCTGCGCAGGACCAGGCCCGGCACGCGGGAGCGCAGCATGGCGATCTGGGCCGCGATCGTCTCCGCGTCGCCGCGGCGGGCCATCCGCCGCAGCACGTGGCCGCTGACATGCTCGACCGGGAAATCCAGGTAGGGCAGGACCTGCCGGCAGCCGGCCATGGCGTCGGCGAAGGTCTCGTCCACCAGGGGCGGATGCGAGTAGAAGAGGCGGATCCAGGGGACGCCGCAGTCGTCGATCGCTCTCAGCAGCTGGACGATGTCCGGCCCGCCCAGGTCGCGGCCGTAGCTGGAGATCTCCTGCCCGATCACGTTCAATTCCTGGACCCCGCGGCGGGCCAGGTGCTCGGCCTCGCGCCGCACCTCGTCCAGGGGCCGGGAGCGCATGCGGCCCCGCATGAGGGGGATGCTGCAATAGGTGCAACGCTGGTCGCAGCCGTCGGAGATGCGCAGGTAGGCGCTGTGGGCGGGACTGAGCAGCACGCGGCGCGTGAAGAGGGCCAGGTCGTCGCCGCCCGCGCCGGGCTGGACCGGCCGCAGGCCGGCCTCGCGCAGCAGGGCGCCGAACTCGCCCACGCCGTAGACGCCGTCCAGCTCCGGGATCTCGGCGCGGATCTCGTCCCGGTAGCGCTCGCTCAGGCAGCCCATCACCGCCACGCGGCGCCCCGGCCGCTCCTCCTTGAGGCGGACGGCCTCCATCACGGCGTCGATGCTCTCGCTCTTGGCCGCGTCGATGAAACCACAGGTGTTGACGATGATGAGGTCGGCCGCCGCCCCTTCCTCCACCAACCGCACCGCGTCCCCCATCTGGCCCAGGAGGATCTCCGAGTCCACCAGGTTCTTGGCGCAGCCGACGGTGTGCACATAGACGGCGAGCGCCTTCATCGGCCCTCCTCCGCCAGCGCGCCCAGCCCCTCGAACAGGGCGCGGGCATAGAGGGCCGGGTCGAAGGGCTGCAGGTCGGCCAGGCCCTCCCCCACGCCGATCCAGCGCACGGGAATGCCCAGCTCCTGGTGGATGGCCAGGGCGATGCCCCCGCGCGCCGTGCCGTCCAGCTTGGTGAGGACCAAACCCGTCACGCCGGTGGCCTCGGTGAAGAGGCGGGCCTGGCTCAGGGCGTTCTGGCCGGTGGTGCCGTCCAGCACGAGGAGGACCTCGTGGGGCGCGCCCGGCAGGCGGCGCCCCAGCACGCGGCGGATCTTGTCCAGTTCGGTCATCAGGTTCTTCTTGTTATGCAGGCGGCCCGCCGTGTCCACCAGGACCAGGTCGTGGCCGCGGGCCAGCGCCGCGCTGAGGCCGTCGAAGGCCACAGCGGCGGGATCGGCCCCCGGCGCCGCCTTGATCAAATCCGCCCCGGCCCGGCCCGCCCACACCTCAAGCTGCTCCACGGCGGCGGCCCGGAAGGTGTCGGCCGCCACCAGCAGCACGCGGCGGCCCTGCCCGACGGCCTGGGCGGCCAGCTTGGCCGTGGTCGTCGTCTTGCCACTGCCGTTGACGCCGACCACCAGGACAACCCGCGGCCGCGCGTTCCCCCCCGCGTCGTCGGCCCCTTCCGCCGGCTTGAGCAGGGCCAGCAGCTCCTGCTCAATCAGCTGGTCCAGCGGCGTGTCCGCGTCGGTGCGGATGCGCTCGCGCAGTCCGGCCACCACGCGCTCGGCCGTGTCCGGCCCCAGGTCGGCGCCCAGCAGGATCTCCTCCAGATCGGCCAGCATCTCCCCGTCCACCCGCCGGCCCGTTCCCAGCAGCTCGCGCAGGCGGCCGCCGATCTCCTCGCGGGTGCGGCTCACGGCTTGGCTCAGGCGCCGCAGCAGATTCACGCGCTCACTCCTCCACGTTCCATTTCAGTTTGCCCCGCAGCACGCCGATGAAGCCCGGCCGCGCCCGCTTGAGCAGCCGGGCGACGCGGGGCGAGCGCTCCACCCGGACGACGGATCCCTCGGCCAGGGGCCGGTTGAGCCGGCCGTCGGCGGACAGCAGCATGCGCCCGTGCCGCGAGCGCACCACCGTTTCGATGCGCGAGCCCGGCGCCACGACGATGGGCCTCACACTGACGCTGTGTGGCATGACGGGGGTCAGCACGATCGCCTCCATCATCGGATCGAGGATGGGACCGCCCCCGCCCAGGTTGTAGGCCGTGGAGCCGGTCGGCGTCGCATGGATGAGGCCGTCGCCCGTCACCAGGAAGAGCACCTCGTCGTCGATGCGGGTCATCAGGCGGACCACCCGCCCGGGCAGCCCGCTGCTGATCACCACGTCGTTGAGAGCGTCGGCGACCAGGCTGGCCGCGCCATCCTCGCCGGCCACGAGGGCGCGCAGCATCATGCGCCGCTCCTCGTGCAGTTGCCCGGCGACCAGCTCGCCCAGGCAGCCGGCCAGCTCCTCCGGGGTGGTGGCGGTCAGGTAGCCGCGGGTGCCCAGGTGCAGTCCCAGCACGGGCAGGTCGCGTCGCAGCTCGGCCACGGCGGCCAGGAGGGAGCCGTCCCCCCCCACGCTGAGCATGAGGTCGGCTCCCTCGTCCAGCTCCGATTCCGGACGGACCTCCAGGCAACCCGCCAGATCCTGGTCGCGCAGCCGGGCGCGCTGGACCAGCTCGCGGGCCGCCTGATAGCGCAAGCCGCCGGCGGCCAGGCCCTCCCGCAGCCCGGGCCAGATCTGACGCAGGCCCTCCGGCCGGGCTGTGCCGCGGATGCCCACCACGGCGCCCGCCGGGGGGCGCCAGCCGCCGCCCAGACCCTCAGGCATCGTCGCCGGACCGGAGCAGGTCCGTCTCGCCGTCCCCGGCGCCCGTGGCCTCCTCCTCGCGCAGGACGGTCAGCAGCTCCTCCTCCACGCGCCGCAGCCTCTCCTGGCAGAAGCGATGCAGGTCCATCCCCTCGCGGTAGGCCGTCAGGCTTTCCTCCAGCCCGATCTCACCCTCCTCCAGCCGCTGCACCAGCGCCTCGAGGCGCTCCATGGCCTCTTCGAAGCTGGCAGGCACCTCGTTCATGGGCTCTCCTCCCCGATCTGACGAAGCTCGGCCACGGCGTGGCCGTCATGAAACTCCAGGAGCAGGATATCCCCCGCTTTTCGACCGGTCAGGCCCCGCACGAGGCGGCCCTGCTCATCCCAGACCAGCGCGAAGCCCAGGCGCAAGGCCCAGGCTTTCAGCCGACCGGCCTCAAGCCGCTCCAGGCGTGCGGCCAGCCCGTCCAGCCGCCCACGGCGAACCTCCAGACCGCGCTGCATCTCGCGCGCAAGGTCCCGGCGCCTCTGCTCGAGATCTCCCTCCGCCTGGCGGATGGCACGTCCGGCCAGGGTCGCCAGCCGGCGCGGCCAACCCAGCAAGCGGCCCGCCGCCTCCGCCTGGAGGCGGGCCAGGGCGCCCGGCAGGCGCTCGCCCAGCTCATCCACCCGCTGCCGCGCCTGCAGAAGGCGGCGCTGGGGCTCGGCCAGGGCGCGATGGGTGTGCAGCGCCGCGAGGCGCAGCGCTTGGTTGCGCAAGCGGCCGGCGCAGGCGGCCCGCAGGCGGCCGGCCAGGGATTCCAGCCGCCGCTCCAATTCGCCGGCATCCGGCACGGCCATCTCCGCCGCGGCCGAGGGGGTGGGGGCGCGCAGGTCGGCGGCAAGATCGCTCAGCGTCGTGTCAATTTCATGGCCGACCGCCGAGATGACCGGCACCGGACAAGCGGCGATGGCGCGCACCAGTCCCTCGTCGTTGAAGCCGAAGAGGTCCTCGAAGGAACCGCCCCCCCGACCCACGATGATGAGGTCAAGGCGCAGGTCCGGCCAGGACGACAGGCGCACCAGGCCGCGGGCCAGGACCGGACCGCAGGCCGGCCCCTGCACCGGAACGGGGAGCAGGAAGCAGCGCAGCCCCGGCTGGCGGCGTCGCAGCACCTTGAGCAGGTCCTGCAGGGCCGCGCCGCCTTCGGCCGTGAGCAAGCCGATGCGGCGCGGAAAGGGCGGGAGGGGACGCTTGCGCCCCGTGTCGAACAGGCCTTCGCGGGCCAGCCGCTCGCGCAGGTCAAGGAAGGCCTGCATGAGATCGCCGCGACCCGCCGCCCGCAGGCGCTGCACATCCAGCTGGAGCTGGCCGCGCGGCGCGTAGAAGACCAATCGGACAAGGGCCTCCACCTGCAGGCCGTCGCTCGGCGCCACGACCGCTCCCTCCGCCCGCGACCGCCACATGACGGCGGAGAATTGGGCCTGGGCGTCCTTCAGCGTGAAATAGCGGTGGCCCGACGAGGCATGGAGCTTGAGGCCGCTGATCTCGCCCCGCACCCAGAGGGCGGGCCACTCCTCCTCGAGGCGGACGGTGAATTCACGGGCGAGGCGGGAAAGGCTCCAGACCTGTCCGGCGCCGTCGGGGTTGGGCGGAAGCGGACTCACAAGGCCTCGGAGATGCGTGGGAACTCGGCGCGCGCAGCGGAAGGCCGGCAATGAGAAGCCATGGAGACGCGGAGCGCCCCCATGGCCACCTGGTTCAGCTACCGCCTACTTCTTCTTGTGGCGGTTCTTGCGAAGCCGCTTCTTGCGCTTGTGCGTGGCGATCTTGTGACGCTTGCGCTTCTTTCCGCAGGGCACGCTTGCCTCCTATCCACTATGCCTGGCTTTGACTATCCTGAATGCGTTGTTTGAGCTTCTGGGCCGGTTTGAAGCTGGCCACGCGACGCTCCTCCAGCCAGACCGTCTCTCCCGAGCGGGGGTTGCGGGCCGGGCGGGGACGCCGCTCCTGGATGCTGAAGACGCCGAAGCCGCGCAGCTCGACTCTCCCGCCCTTGCACAGTTCGTCCGAAATTGTGCCAAGGAACTGTTCCAGGACAACCTTGACTTCCTCCCGGGACAGTCCGCAGGCGGCGGTCACCGCCTCGACCAGGGCTTCACGATTCATCCTTCCTCCGATAAGATGATCACCAGGCGGCTGCCGGCGTGGATATCGCTACCACGCAAGTTGTTCCACCGGCGTATGTCGTCCACTTTGACCTTGTAATGCTTGGCCAGACCCCACAGGCTCTCTCCCGACCTGACCACATGGATGACCTGTTGTCCAGATGGGCTTGCCTGCCCGTGGCCGCCGGCGGCGACGGGAATGCGCAAGCGCTGCCCGACCCGGATGGTGGCCTTCCGGCCCAGCTGGTTGGCCTTGATCAGGTCGTTCAACCGAATGCCATGGTGCCGGGCGATGGAACCCGCCGTCTCGCCCGCCTTGACCACGTGGACGCGCTCGGGGCGCGCGTCCCTGGCGGCCACCTGGCTGGTCGAAGACGATCCGGCCGCGCCCACCTCCCGGTCCTGCCTGGATGCGCCGGGATCAGTCAGTCGCAGCTGCTGCCCGGGGTGGATCACCGTGGTTGAAAGCCCGTTCCAGGCCGAAAGATCGGCCACGGAGAGACCATGCCGCCGAGCGATCTGGTCCAGGGTCTCCCCCGACTGGATCTGATGCACGGTGCGCTCGCCGGAGGCGGCCCGCGCTTCAGCCTGCTCGCCCGCGACGGCGCGGCCTCCCGTGTCCGGAGTCCGGCCGGGAATGCGCAGGGATTGCCCCGTCCTCAGCCTGGCCTTCGATCCCAGTCCATTGGCCGCCGCCAGTTCGCCCACCGACATGCCGTAGTGTTTGGCCAAACCGCTGAGCGTCTCGCCCCTGCGCACCCGGTGGGTGAGGGCGGCCCGCCGCTCCCCGCCGCCCTCCCGCGGCGAGGACGCGATCGCCCCTTCTCCGCGGCCGGTGGATTCCAGCGGGATTTGCAAGGTGTGCCCGGCCTTCAACTTGGCTTTTGCGCTCAAGTTGTTGGCGCGGCGCAGATCCTCGCCGCTGACCCCGTAGTGCCGGGCGACGGAACTCACGCTCTCGCCACGCTTCACCTTGTGCCGCACCCATTTCAAATAGACCGACTCGGGCAGCTCCCGCAGTTGGTCCTGGCAGAGGGCGGCCTGTTCCGCCGGCACGTAGACATGCCCGCCGTTGGGGGGCGTGCTGCCCTGCACCAGGTGGTGGTTCCACTGGCGCATCCATTCCTCATCTATGGCGAAGAGGTCGGAGAGGCGGGCCAGGGGAATGGAGCCCTTGATCGGCAAGGGCTCGATCTCCGGAGGCGCGGGCAGCGGCGCCAGGCTGAAGCCATGATCGTCCAGGTCCTGGAAGACCCGGCGGGCCGCCAAGTAGGTGGGCACGTAGTTGCGCGTCTCGTTGGGCATCTTGGGAATGCTCCAGTAGTCACGGGCGCCGCGCGCCACGGCCCGGTCGATGCGGCCGGGTCCCCAGTTGTAGGCGGCCATCGCCAGGTACCAATCGTCATATCGTGCATAGAGCTTGCGCAGGAAGCGGCAGGCCGCGCGCGTGGAGCGCTCCAGGTCCAGCCGCTCGTCCATCCAATAGTCCACCCGCAGATCGAACAGGTGGGCCGTGCCCGTGATGAACTGCCACGGGCCGCGCGCCTTGGCCCGGCTGGTGGCGCTGATCTTGAGGCCGGACTCGATCATGGCGAGATAGATGAGGTCGGCGGGCATGCCCTCCTCCTGGAGGATGCGCAGAATGAGGGGCACCACGTCGGGGTAGCGATCCAGCCAGATCTGGTAGAAGTTGCGGCCGCGGCCATTGACGAAGTACTCCACCATGCCGTCCACTTCGGGGCGGTCGCAGTCCGGAATGTCGGGCAGGGGCTCATGGCGGATGGTGAAGGAATCCTGGCTTTCGAGCACCTCGGCCAGCAGGGAATCCCCCTCCAGATCCGCCGCCTGTTCTCCGAGCATCTCCCGCAAGGCATCCCTCGCCATCGGACCGAAGGCGCGCAAGCTGTCGCTGTGGTACTGGAGTTGGAAATCCAGCGAAGAGTAGCCCTCTTCGAACTTGGGGTCCGGACCCGTCCGCTCCAGGAGGCGGACCATCTCCCGCGTCACCTGGAGCTGGAGCTTCCAGCGCAGGGAGTCCAGTCGGCCATCCTCCCGTCGCAGGTCGAAGAAGAGGGCACGCAGCGAGTCAAGCGCCGTTGCATCGCTCCCGATCTGGGACAGGGCCAGGGCCCTGGAGTAGCGGCCTTGCAGGATGTATTGCTCATCTTCGCTGGACAGGGCCTCCTGCCCAGGACCGGGTTCGCCCTCGAGAGAATGGAAGGCAGGCTTCAGGCAGGAACTGAACAGCAGGACGGCCAAGCCGGCGCCGAACACAACACGCTGCCCCCATCCCCTGCGGACTTCCCACATAGGTTCACGTCTCCCGATCCCGTACCGTTAGATTGACCGCAGGCGGCGGTGCCCGACCGATGGGGCCTACACTGGGCGGCGTTCCGCTGCAAGTCCGGCGAAGTGGCTACGAACTGCGTTTGGAAGCCGGAACTTAGGATGTCGGCCACATTAATCAAAGGTTGAGCGGCCCCCGGGAGCCACTTCCTGGAGTCAGGAGCCCAGTCCCTCATGGACTTCCGCCAGATCCAGCTCGCACAGGCGGTCGGCCCGCAAGCCGGGATGGGGGGCGGAAGCCAGTGTCAGGGCGGCCCGGACCTCCAATCCCTCCGCCGTCAACAGGTCGCGGCAGAGGCTCAGGGTGGAACCAGTTGTACAGACGTCGTCAATGAGGGCCAGGGGACGACCCCGCCAGCCGGAGGTCAGGGGGCGGGCCCGGTACTGGTCCGCCAGATTGCGCCGACGTTCGGCGGCGGTCAAACCCTGCTGCTTGACACCTCCCTGGCGTCGGAGGAGACTGGCCACGGGGCGATGCCAGGTTCGGCCCCACAGCCTGGCCAGCTCCCGCACATGATCCCCGCCGCGCTGGCGACGGCGCAGGGGATCGGCCGGCACGGGCACAAGCAGGCAATCCACCGGCAGGGCGAGGGGGGCTTGCGGCCAGAGCGCGGCCAAATCGGCCAGCAGGCCGCGCGCGTCGCCCTCTTTGATCCCCCGCACCCAGGCGACGGTCGGCCCCTCATACCAAAGCAGGGCGCGGGCAGCCATCTCCCCCAGCCGCCAGGCCGGCGCACCGGCGCGATCCATCGCCTGGCGCAAGCATTCCCGACAGACGCGGTGGGGCAAGGTCAGGGACCAGCGGTGGTCGCTGCGCAGCGGTGTCCGGCACAGGTCGCAGCTGGCCGGAAAGGCCAGAAGAGTGAGGGGATCAAGCAATCTGGGTGTCACGGCCTCCTCCCGCCTTTGGCAGCCTGTCGGACCTGGCCGCTTCGCGGTCTTCATCGCCCCGCCCGACGCAAGCGTCAGGCAGGCCGGTCCCATTCGACGCAAATTTCTTGCGAGCAAATGCCATATCGCGACGCGAAATCCCCGCCGAATGGCCCTCGACATGGGCGCGCGCCTTCGGCGCGAATCCCATCGAAGGTCCAAGCCCGACAGGCTGCTTGGGAGGGCCTAACCACGGCAGAGGCGGCCGGGTGCCCGTTCCAGAGTGGAAAGCCGGCCATGCGGGCGGGCATGGCCGGCTTGTTGGACACCTTCTTGCGCCGATCGCCGTCCCGGCGCCGGCCTGGCTGACTGGCCCTACAGGAGGACGTCGAGGGCGCCCCGCAGATCGGCCTCCACATCCTCGTAGTGTTCAAGTCCAACGGACACGCGGATCATGGAGGGGTGGATTCCGGCCAGCCGGCGCGTCTCCTCGTCCAGATCGGCATGGGTCATTGTCGCCGGATGCTCGATCAGACACTCAGTGCCGCCCAGACTGACCGCCAGCTTGCAGATCTCCACCTGGTCGAGGACGCGGAAGGCCTCCTCCTCGCCGCCCTTCACGTCAAATGCGATGAGGCTGCCCGACCCGCTGCACTGGCGGCGCCAGATGGCGTTCTGCACCTCGTCCAGCTGGCCCGGATAGTAGACGCGCTCCACGGCAGGGTGGGCCTTCAGCATGGCGGCCAGCCGCACGGCGCTCTCCTCCTGCCGCCGCATGCGGATGGCAAGGGTCTCCAGGCTGCGCATCAGCAGCCAGCTGGTGAAGGGGTCGGCCATGGTGCCCAGGATCGTCCGGTGCATGGAGACGGGCTTCAACAGGCGGCTGGCGCCCATGACGGCCCCGGCCACCAGGTCGCTGTGTCCGCCAATGAACTTGGTGGCGCTGTAGACGCTCAGGTCGGCGCCCTTGGTCAAGGGCTGCTGGAAGATCGGCCCCAGAAAGGTGTTGTCCACCATCAGGAGAATCTCGGAGTCGGCGGGCGGTTGGCCGGCCGTCTGGATCACCTGGCGCAGGGCGTCGATGTCGGTCATGGAGATGGTGGGGTTGGAGGGCGTCTCGATGTAGACGAGCCGGATGCGGCCGGCCCGCTCGCGCAGGATGCGCTCCACCTCGCGCGGGGCGTCGGTGCCGGCGCAGACGCGGTGGACGCGGATGTTCCAGCGCTGACAGAGATGCTCGAAGAAGAAGTCGGTGCCGCCGTAGACGGGATTGGTGCTGATGATCTCCTGGCCCGGTTCCACCAGCGCAAGGATGGTGGTGGTGATGGCGGACATGCCGCTGCTGAAGGCCAGGCACATCTCGGCCTGCTCCCAGGTCGCCAGGCGGTTTTCCAGGATCTCGAGATCCGGGTTGTTGAGGCGCGAATAGATGAGGCCCATGGCGGGGTCGCAGGCGGGATCCCGCTCTTTCAGGCCGTAGGCCCACTGGAAATAGCGCTTGCCTTCCTCCGCATTGCGGAAGACGAAGGTGCTGGTGAGAAAAACGGGCGGCTTGACCGAACCCTCCGAAAGGAAGGGATCGTATCCATAGCCCATCATCAGGGTCTCCGGCGCGAAGGGCCGGCCGGTGCGGGCAGAGTGGCGGTGCATGCTCATGGCGTGCTCCCAGTTGGAGGTGATAGGGTGATGGGAGGAGGGCTGGATCAAACCGGCGGCGAAGTGCCGGACTCGGCCCCTTCGCGCAGGGCATGCATGGGACGCGGCGTACCCACGCCTGTGAGGGGAACCCTCGTCATGGCGCCCCCTCGCCCCCCGGTCGGCGCCGGTTGAATTCCTCGACCACCGCCTCCAGCACAAGCTCGGGCCGCAGCTCCTCCAGGCAGGCCAGGGTGCCCAGGGGACAGGCGCGGCGGCCATGGATGCCGCAGGGGATGCACTCCAGCTTCAGTTGGAAGACGCGGTCATGGGGACCGCGCGGTCCGAAACCGAAGGAGGGCACGGTGGAGCCGAAGAGGGCGAAGGTGGGCACGCCGGCGGCCTGGGCCAGATGCAGGGGGGCGCTGTCGTTGACCACGGCCAGGCGGCAGAGGCGCAGGGCCTGGTAGCTCTCGCGCAGGCTCAGGACGCCCGCCAGATTGTGCACTCGGCCGCGGCGGCAGGAATGGACGTGGGCGGCCACCTCCTCGCAGCAGTCATGATCGGCCGGCCCTCCCAGCAGGATGATGTCGGCGGGGGTGGCCTCCATCACCATGTCCGCCAGGCGCCCGAAATGGGAGGCGGGCCAGCGCTTGGTGGCCCAGAGCGAGGCCGGCGCCAGGGCCACGGGCAGGACAAGGCCGCGCTCCTCGAAGAGCTGACGGACGCAGGCCTCTTCCAACACATCCTGATGAAGCGAGGGACGTGTCGGGATCTCGGAGTCCATCGGACCGCCCAGGGCCACGTTGCGCTCCGTCTCATGCAGACGGCGGTCGTCATGGATGAGCTGGGTGAAGGCCAGGCTGCCCACGGCGCTGTCAAAGCCGGACCGTTCAAAGGCGCCGCTCCACCAGGCCAGTGCGCTGCTGCGCAGGCTGCGGTGCGGACAGATGACGCGGTCCACCTGGCTGGCCCGGATCCGCGCCAGGATGCGCCGGAACCCACCCAGGCCGTGATCGCCCCCCCTTTTGTCATAGATGAGCAGCTCGTCCAGTCGGGGATCCCCTTTGAAGAGGGGCGCGCAGGCCGGCGTGGTGAGGAGGCCAAGCCACTCCAGGTCCGAGTCCCGCCGGAGACGGTCCAACAGCGGCGTGGCCAGAATGAGGTCGCCGGGAAAGGCGGTGTGGATCACGAGCGTGCGCATGGTGTCAACAAGCTAACAGACGCGGCCTTGGATCGGAACCACCGCCTCCTCGTGCGGCCTCTGGCCATGCCGGGCGGGACCTGCTGGTGGGACGAACCCCATGCGATTACTCATGCAATGCTATAAATGGTCAGTTGACTTGGTTTTATCACTATTTTGACGAGTATTATTTGCTAGTTCATGTATTCGACTTAAATCGCTGATTTTCCCATGTCCATGGCATCCGGTTGCGTCTTCCAGCGACGATGCATCCAGAACCACTGGGCGGGGTGGGCCCGGATCCTCTCCTCTAATAATAGGGTGTAGCGCGCGGTGAGCGCGGCCACATGCTCGTCGCACAGGGTCCAGTCCGGCTCGACCGGCACGTCCACTAACTCCACCTCGAATCCGCCGGCGGACCGGCGCTGGCAGGAGACGAACATGAGCGGCACGCCCAGGCGCAGGGCATAGACGGCGGCGCCGCGGGGCGTGGAGGCCGGGCGGCCGAAGAAGGGCACGAAGACCCCGTGGCCGCGGGCATCCTGGTCGGACAGGAAAGCGACGAGGCGGCCGCGCCGGAAGTGCCGCAGCACGCCGCGGGAAGCCTCCCGCGTGAAGACGATCTCGATTCCGTGCCCCTGCCGCGCCCGGTTCACCTCGTCGTCCAGCCAGGGGTCGTGGATGCGCTTGACGATGTAGCTGACGGGCACGCCCAGCCCGGCCACGGCGATGCCCATCACCTCCCAGTTCCCGAAATGGCCGCCCACGCCGATCAGGCCCTTGCCCTTGGCCAGCAGTCGGGCGGGCAGGGCGGGGTCGCGGAAGCGGATGTGACGCTCGCGCCAGGCGGCGTCCATGCGGGGCAGCCAAAGCAGCTCGAAGCCCATTGTGGCGAAATGGCGCAGGCAGTCCCGCCGCACGCGCTCCCGCCAGGCTGGCGTCGAGGCGGGGAAGGCCAGGGCCAGGTTCTCCAGGATGAGGCGGCGGCGGAAGGGCAGCAGCCAGCTCCAGACGAAGCCGACGACCGCCCCCAGGACGATCACGGTCCGGTAGGATCGGCGGCGCAACCAAGCCAGAAGCAGGGCGCGCATCATCATTTGTCCAGCATGGTCTGCACGCCGTCCCAGTCGGCGGAGGGAGGATCGGCGGCAAAGGCGCGGCTGCGGGCGGCCAGGACGCGGGCGGGGCCGTCCTCCGCATCGGTGGCGGCCAGGGCCTCGAAGGCGGCGGCGGCGGCGGCGAAGTCGCGGGCCAGGTAGTGGGCGCGGGCGGCGTCCCAGCGTCCGATGCTCTCCAGGTGCGTGGCGGCCCGCGCATCATCGGCGCGGGCGATCAGCTCCCACAATTGGACCGGCTCGCGCCGCCCCTTGACACGGATGGCGTCCAGGCAGCGGCCCAGGAAGGCCCTCTCAAGCCGCGCCCAACTCTCCCCCGACAAAAGGATGGCGCTGCCGTAGAACTTGTTGACGCCCTCCAGGCGGCTGGCCAGGTTCATGGCGTCCCCCATCGCCGTGTAGTCGAAGATCTGGCGGCTGCCCATGTTGCCCACGACCATCAGGCCCGAGTTGATGCCCACCCGCGCCTTCAGCTGCGGCTTGCCGCGCAAGGCCCAGTCCCGGCGCAGGCCGGCCAACCGCTCCTGCATGGCCAAGGCCGCCCGCGCGGCGCGCTGGGCATGGTCGGCGCAGGGCAGGGGCGCGCCGAACTCGGCGATGATGGCGTCGCCCTCATACTTGTCGATGATGCCGCCCTCGTCCGTGACGCACTGTGTCATCTCCGTCAGGTACTCGTTGAGCAGCTCCACCAACTGGGTGGGCGTCAAATGCTCCGAGATGGAGGTGAAGCCCTCCACGTCCGAGAAGAGCGCGCTCATCTCGCGCTCCTCGCCCCCCAACACCAGCTTGTCAGGGTTGCGGATCAACTCCGCCACCACCGCCTCCGGCACATACTGGGCGAACATGCCGCGGATCTGGGCCCGCTCGCGCCGGGCCTGGAGGAACTGCAGCAGAACGCCCGTCATCCAGGCCGCCGCCAGGGACGACAGGGGAGCCACCGTCTCCAGCCAGAGATCGTGCCGGGCGAAGGCCCACTGGCCGGCGGCCAGCCAGGCCACTCCCAGCGCCACCAGGGCGAGCAGGCCGCGCAGGGGACCCATCCGCCCGGTGACCCAGGCGGCGGCCAGGGCGAGCAGGCCCAGGGGCAGGGCGGCCCACCAGCCGGGCAGGGGATTGCGCACCCAGGCGCCGTCCAGCATGGTCTGCACGGCGTGGGCGTGCACCTCCACCCCCGGCACCAGGCGGCGCTGGCCCTGGAAGTTGAAGAAGGGCGTGCGCTTGTTGTCGTGGAGATCGGTGGCGCTGACCCCGACCAAGGCCACTCTCCCCAGGAAGGGATGTGGATCGTCGCCCCACAGCGCGCGGTAGAGCGCGGTGTCGGCCAGGCTCTCCACGTAGTCCGTGTCCTGGTCGGGATCGGCCAGGGTGAAGTCGGCGTCGTCCAGGATGTCGGAGAAGGAGTAGTGGGTCCAGGTGCCGCCCGGCCCATAGAAATTGATGCGGATGGCGTTGGCCCAACCCGGCTCGAGCAGCGGCTGATGGGCGCCCAGCACGAGCCGCTTGCCCCGCCGGGCGCCGAAGGGCGCGCCGTCCCCGCGGCCGGCCAGCGAGTCCAGGCTGAGCAGCAGGCGGGCGCCCAGGCTGGGCAGGGCCTCTCCGCCCAGCGGCGCCGGCAGGAAGAGCGGGTAGAGGCGGCTGACGCCGTCCGGGTCGATCAGGTCATTGACCAGGGCCCAGGGCTGGCCCGCCTCCAGCAATACAGGCAGTGGCCGGTCCAGGCGCTGGTAACCGCTGCGCTCGTAGACCATCTCGCCGGAAAGGATGACCGGGGCGCAGTCGCGCACGGCGGCGGCCAGCTCGGCCAGGCCGGCCTCGTCGCCCGCCGCCTCCTCCGTGAACTGGATGTCGAGCACGATGAGGTCTACGCCCAGGCGCTTCAGATTGCGCAGGGCACGGGCGAAATGGCCGCGGGGAAAGGGCCAGCGCTGGTTGAGATCCTTGTAGCTGCGGTTGTCCACCGTGACCAGCACCAGTGGGCTGTGGTCGACGGGGCGGGGTCCGCGCAGCTGGAAGCGCAGGTCGAGGCTGCGCGCCTCCAGGCCGAAGAGCTGCGTGTCCGCCAGGCGGAGCAGGCAGGCGAGCAGGAAGGCCAGCAGGGCGGCGATCCACCAGCGCCGGGCGCGTGGCGCGCTCTTGTGCCCCAGCGCACCACGGGCGGGGGCCGGGCTGGGCGTCGCGGCGGGCGTCATTCCACGTCCGGCGCCCCTTTGTCGATGATCGCCGAAAGGCCGGGATCGGCGGCGCGGTACTCGTTCAGCTTGTTGCGCAGGGTGCGGATGCTGATGTCCAGCACCTCCGCCGTGCGTGTCCGGTTGTTGCCATAGCGCTTGAGGGTGGCCAGGATGAGCCGCTTCTCCATCTCGTGGACGGTCAGGTCGGCCAGGGGCAGCTCGAAGTCGGCGCCTTCCTCGGTCAGTTGATCGAGGGGCTTGAAGCTGCCGGCGTCGAGGATGGGGGTCGTGGCCATCACCACGGCGCGCTCGATGGTGTTCTCCAGCTCCCGCACGTTGCCCTCCCAGCGACGCGACATGAGGGCGCGCATCCCGCTTTCATCGATGCCGACGATGTGGCGGTTCATGCGCTGGGCGTACTTGCGCAGGAAGTGCTCGGCGAGCAGGGGGATGTCGTCCACCCGCTCCCGCAGGGGCGGCAGCAGGATGGGGATGACGTTGAGGCGGTAGTAGAGGTCGCGGCGGAAGCGCCCCTCCTGCACTTCCGTCTTGATGTCCCGGTTGGTGGAGCTGATCAGGCGCACGTCGACGCTGATGTCCTCGTTGGAGCCCACCCGGTTGAGCACGCCCTCCTGCACGACCCGGAGCAGCTTGCTCTGCAGGTTGAGCGGCATTTCCGAGATCTCGTCCAGGAAGAGGGTTCCGCCGTCGGCCTCCTCGAAGATGCCCTTGCGGTCCCCCACCGATCCGGTGAAGGCCCCCTTGACGTGGCCGAAAAGCTCGCTTTCCAGCAGGGCGTCGGGGATGGCGGCGCAGTTCTTGGCCACGAACTTCTTGTCGGCGCGGTTGCTGTAGTGGTGCAGGGCGCGGGCCACCAGCTCCTTGCCCGTGCCGTTCTCGCCCTGGATGAGGACGGTGGAGCCACTGGGCGCGACGGTTCGGATCGTGTCGAAGATCTGCTTCATGGCGGCGTTGCGGGCGACGATCTTGCCGAACTCCTCGCGCCCCTCCAGCCGTCCGCGCAACATGCGCGTCTCCTGGATCAGGTCGCGATGCTCGAAAGCCTTGCGCAACCGGTGGTCCACCTCCGCCACCATGCACGGCTTCTGGATGTAGTCGAAGGCGCCCAGCTTGATGGCGCGGATGGCGCTGTCCACGCTGCCGAAGGCCGTCATCATGATCACCATCTGCTCCGGCAGGCGGCGACGCAGCTCCTCCAGGAACTCGTAGCCGTCCATCCCGTCCATCTTGATGTCGGTGAGGACGACCTCGGAGGGCTCCTGCTCCAGATGGGCCAGGGCCTCGCGGCCGCCCGGGGCGCAGCGCACCTTGTAGCCCAGCCGCCCCAGACCCTCCTCCAGCAGTTCGCGGATCAGCTTCTCGTCGTCCACGACCAGCACGCTGCGGCCGCCCATTGTCTCGCTCATCACGCCCCTTCCTCCGGACTAAGCATGAGGATCCAGGTGGAAGCAGCGGAGATGGAAGGCCCGGGCAACCCGCCCGGCCCGCCGCGTCCCTCTCCCACTTTCCGCCCTTCCATCCCTCTCCCTGCTCCCTTTCCGCCGCTTCCGACGCCGGGCCCGCCCCACCAGGAGATCAAAGCTCCCGCGAAAGAGGCAGGCGCACGCTGAAACAGGCGCCTTCCCCCGGCCGCGACTGCAGCGACACCTCGCCGCCATGCAGCTCCACGTTCTTGCGCACGATGGCCAGTCCCAGTCCCGTGCCCTTGGCCCGGGTGGTGAAAAAGGGGTTGAACAGCTTGGCGTGGAGGGAATCCGGGATGCCCGGACCTTTGTCCCAGACCTCCACCGTGACGCGCTCCAGGTTGTAGGGCTCCTCCGGCGGGATGACCCGGCACCCCATCCGCCCAGGCCCTCCCTCAAAGCACTGCGCCGCATTCTTGAGCAGGTTGAGAAAGCACTGCCGCATCAGCTCCGGATCCATGCGCACGGGCAGTTCGTGCTGGCCCAGATCGATCTCCAGCTCGATGGGCATGTGCTCCTGCTCCACCTCGATCTGAATGAAGGAGAGCACCTCCCGGAGCAGGCTGCGCAGGTCCAGCACCTGGAGGCGGGGATCCACCGGCCGCGTGTAGGCCAGCAGGTTGGTGGCGACCTTGTTGAGGCCGTTGACCCCCTCGATGATCTTGAGCACATAGCGGTGGGCGTCGCCGCCGGGGGGCAGGGTCTCCTTGAGCAGGGCGGCGAATCCGCCGATGCCGCCCAGCGGATTGCGCAGCTCGTGGGCCACGCTGGCCGCCATCTCCCCCAGGGCGGCCAGCGTTCGGCTGTGCTCCAGGCGGCGCTCCATGTGGATGAGGTGCGTCTGATCGTCCAGGATCTGCAGCACGCCGATGGGATTGCCCACGTCGTCGCGCACCAGGCGGCAGTCAACCCGCAGGCACTGCACGCCGCGCGACCCCTCCAGGTTGAGGGCGTCCAGGCTGACGTGCCGCCCCTCGCCCACCACCTCGTCGACGATGTTCTGCAAGGGTTCGGGCAGCACGGCGGAGGCGAGCAGGGGCAGATCGTCCTGGATGTCCAGCAGGAGGCGGGCCTTGGGGTTGGCCTCGCTCAGGTAGCCGTCCAGCTCGATCATGAGGACGGCGCTGGACATGGATGCGAGGATCTGCCGCAGCTTGCCGGCCAGGCGCTCCATCTGCAGGAGGTTTCCGGTGAGCAGGCGGTCCTTGATCTCCAGCTCGCGGCCCAGTTCCTCCAGGCGCAGCTCCAGCGCCTGGCGATCCGGTGTGCGCCGCTCCTCGTCGGCCGACGGCAGGTGGGCGGGGGCGCCGCCCGGGTGCAGATCGTTGCCGGTCACCTCTTCTCCATTTCCGGCTCATGCCCTGTTCCAGTGGTGGGAAAGTCCAAGGGCCGGCGGGCCAACTCCGCCTCCAGCTGGCGGATCCGCGCCTCCAGGTCCCCCAGGCGCCGCCGCTCGGCCAACACCCGCTCGGCGATGGCGATGAACTCGGCCACCTTGAAGGGTTTGACCAGATAGCCGGCGGCGCCGTGCCGCATGCTGTCCAGGCAGGTCTCCAGCGAGGGGAAGCCTGTCATCACCACCACGGGCAGGCCCCGCTCGCAAAAGCGGCGGATATGGTCGGTGCCGCTGGAGCCGGGCAGATGGATGTCGCTCAAGACCAGGTCCACCTCCCGGCCGGACAGCAGCTGTTCGGCCTGGACGGGCGAGGCGGCGCAGCAGGTCGTCCAGCCGCGGGCGCCCACATGCTCCTCGAGGATGGTGCGGCTGCCGCCGTCATCCTCCACGATCAGCAGCCTCATGCCTCGCCTCCCCCGTCGGCCTCGGTGAAGAATTCAGGGTAGTGGACCCTCAACTCGGGCACGGCGGCGACATGCTCCTTCCAGGCCTGCAGCGCCGCCTCCTCATCCACGCACTTGTGGCAGAGGACGATGGTGTTGTCCTGGGCCAGGCCCATCCAGCCGCGGCCGTAGCAGACCCGGCAGCCGCGGCGACGGACATGGGCCGTGGCGATCTGCTTGGCCGTCTCCAGGTGTTCGTCGGGCAATCGGAATGTCTCCTCGCTCACGAAAGGCTCTCCTCCGGTGGGGGGGTGGCGCCGCCAGGCTGCCTGTCCCGGGCGGGCAGGCGGACTCCGGCGGGCAGCCCGGCGTCAATGATCTCCTCCGGGTAGTCGCCGGAGAAGCAGGCGGTGCAAAAGGAGCCGGGATCCATGCCCGTGGCGGCCAGCATGCCCTCCTGGCTCAGGTAGCTGAGGGAGTCGGCCCCCAGCAGGATGCGCAGGTCCTCCACGTCGCGGCCGCTGGCGGCCAGCTCGTCCTCGTCGGGGAAATCCATCCCATAGAAGCAGGGGTGGCGCACGGGCGGGCTGGCGATGCGCACATGGACGGCGGTGGCGCCCGCCTCCCGCAGCAGGAGGATCAGCTTGCGCATGGTCGTGCCGCGCACCACGCTGTCGTCCACCAGGACCACGCGGCGGTCCCGCAGCACTCCCTCCACGGCATTGAACTTGAGGCGCACGCCGTCCACGCGGCTTTGCTGCCCGGGACGGATGAAGGTGCGGCCGATGTAGTGGTTGCGGATGAGGCCCAGCTCGAACTTGGCCTCGCTGCGCCGGCTGTAACCCAGGGCGGCCGTGTTGGAGGAGTCGGGCACGGGCAGGACGATGTCCGCCTCGTCGGCGGGATGCTCGATGGCCAGGGCCTTGCCCAGCTTCCGCCGCGTCTTGTCCACGTTCTCGCCGAAGATCTTGGAGTCCGGCCGGCTGAAGTAGACGAACTCGAAGATGCAGTGGGCGCGACGCGGACTGGGCGTGACCTGCACGCTGTGGAGCGGACCGCCGTTGACCATGAGCAGCTCGCCGGGCTCCACGTCGCGCAGGGTGCGCGCCCCGATCATGTCGAAGGCGCAGGATTCGCTGGCGAAGACGGGGTGGCCCTCCAGCTGGCCCATGGCCAGGGGACGGAAACCGAGCGGGTCGCGGGCGACGGCCATGCCCTCCGGGCTGAGGAAGACGAGGGAGAAGGCCCCTTTGAGGCGGGAGAGGGCCTCGCGGATGCGCTCCTCCCAGCTGGCGCCGCGGCTGCGCGCCAGAAGATGCAGGATGACCTCCGAGTCCGTCGTCGTCTGGAAGATGGCGCCCTCGGCCTCCAACTCCCGGCGCAGGGCGACGGAATTGGTCAGGTTGCCGTTGTGGGCCATGGCCAGCTCGCCGTCCTTGGTGATGACCTGGATGGGCTGGATGTTGTGGTAGTCGCTGCTGCCCGTCGTCGAGTAGCGCGTGTGGCCGATGGCGGCCGTGCCGGGCAGGCCGGCCACATGCTCGGGCCGGCTGAAGACCTCCCCCACCAGGCCCATGCCGATACGCCGGTGCAGGCGGCCGCCCTCCGTCGAGACGATGCCGCAGGATTCCTGTCCCCGATGCTGGAGGGCGTTGAGACCCAGCACGGCCAGGGAGGCTGCTTGGTCCACGCCATAGATCCCGAAGATGCCACAGTAGCCGCCCAGGCTGCGCATGTAGCTCATGAACCAACCACTCCCAGTTGCTGCAGCAGGCCGATTTTGTGGAGAAGGACGAGCAGGACCATCACCGGGGTCACCCAGCGCAGCAGCAGGACGAAGGCGCCATAGGCGCGGCCGCCCTCCGGCGCCCCGAAGGCCGCCCGCCGCTTGCTGTCGGGCAGGACCCAGCCGGTGTAGAGGGCGATGGCCAGACCGCCCATGGGCAACATCCAGTTGCTGGCCAGGTAGTCCATCGTGTCGAAGAAATTGTGGCCGAAGATCTCCGCCCAGGCGCCGAAGAGGCGCCCGTCGCCGGAGAGGGCGCTGGGGATGCCGAAGGCGCAGATGAGCCCGCCGGCCACCAGGGCGGCGCGCTGCCGCGTCCAGCCCAGGCGGTCGATCAATGTGGCCGACACCACCTCGAGCAGGCTGATGGCGCTGGTGAGGGCGGCGAAGGCGATCAGCGTGAAGAACATGAGCGCGAGCAGGAGACCGCCCGGCAGCTGCGAGAGCAGCATGGGCAGGCTCTTGAAGACCAGGCCCGGACCCGCCGCCGGCGGCAGTCCGAAGGAGAAGAGCACGGGATAGACCATGAGGCAGGCGAGCAGGGCGATGAGGGAATCCAGCACCACCACCTGCACCGAGCTGCGCACCAGGTCGGCCTTCTCGTCCAGATAGGAGCCGTAGGTGAGCATGGCGCCCATGCCCAGGGAAAGGGTGAAGAAGGCGTGTCCCAACGCCTCCAGCACGCTGCGCCGGGTGAGCAGCTCTGGGTGGGGCGTGAAGGTGAAATCGAGGGCCTTGAGGAAACCCTGGTTGGGCAGGAAGACCGAGTAGCCGACCAGCAAGACGATGATGACGAAGAGGGCGGGCATGAGCAGGCGGCAGGCCCGCTCGATGCCCCGGCGCACTCCGCCCATCACCACCCCCACCGTCGCCGTCATGAAGAGCAGGTGCCAGAAAAGGGTGATGTCGCCCGCGGAGTAAAGCTGGTCGAAGACCGCCACGGTCTGCTGCGCGTCCAGGTGGCGGAAGCGGTCCATCAGGGAGAGGAGGATGTAGTTGAGCGCCCAGCCGGCCACCACGCTGTAATAGGAGAGGATGATGAAGCCGGCGCCCACGCCCAGCCATCCCGTGAAGGACCAGGCGGTGGGCCGGCCGCTCAGGTTCTCGAAGGCGCCCACCGGACTCTGGCGGCTGGCCCGCCCCAGCAAGACCTCGGCCACCATGATGGGCAGACCGACCAGGGCCACGCATCCCAGATAGATGAGGACGAAGAGGCCGCCCCCGTTCTCCCCGGTGATGTAGGGGAACTTCCAGATGTTGCCCAGCCCGATGGCGCTGCCCGCCGCGGCCAGGATGAAGCCCAGTCGGCTGCCCCAGACGGGTCGTGCGCCCTGCGCCTCCCGCATGCCATCATCCTCCCGCTTCATTGTCCGCTCAAGGAAGCCGGATGGCCAGTCCCACCCCCGGCGTCCCTGTGGCGAGGACGACCGGTTCCAGCGACCAGCCCGACCCGGATCCCCTCTCCTCCCAGCCGGCGTCGAAGTTGGACATGGAACCGCTGACGTAGGCATCCAGGACGGAGGCCAGCTTGACCCACATCCACCACCAGATGAGCTTGTTGCGGTCCCGCAGGTAGAAGTCCTCCCGGCGCATGGTGAAGTCGATCATGAGGGGGTCGCTCGCCTCCCGGCGCCGCTGCTGCCAGTGACGCCACTCGCGGTGCTGCCCCACGGCGCCCGCCACGATGGAGAGTTCCGCCCCCGAGAAGAACAGGGCTTTCAACCATTGCCCGTTGGTGGCCTGGCCCCAGCCACCCAGGGCGGCGCTGCGCCACATGGCGCGTCGCCCCTGGAGCAGGGACAGGCTGTCCACCTCGGCCGCCCGTGGCGCCTCGGCCGCGGCGAGGAGGGGTATCAGCACGAGGAGTCCCAGCAGCAGCCGCCGCGGCACTAGCGCTCCAGCTCCGCCACCGCCTCCATTTCCACCAGCACGTCGCGGGGCAGGCGGGACACCTCCACGGCGCTGCGGGCGGGGGGCAGCTCGTCGAAGTAAGTGGCGTAGACCTTGTTGATTTTGGCGTAGTCCTGCATGTTTTTCATGTAGATCGTGACCTTGAGCACGCTGCCCATGGACCCGCCGGCCGCTTCGATGATGGCGCGAAGGTTCTCCAGCACCTGGCGGGCTTGCGCCTCCACCGTGTCGCCGACCAGTTCACCCGAGACCGGATTGAGGGCGATCTGCCCGGCTGTGAAGAGCAGGTTGCTTCCGCTGCGGCAAATCGTGCCCTGGCTGTAGGGTCCGATGGCGGCGGGCGCGTGCGGCGTGTTGACTGTGGATTTCACTGGGCCTCCGTGGCATGTGGCGCATTGATGACAGGCAGAAATTACCAATTCCTGCCTGTCTCCCCGCACAGCGGCAGCTTTTTCCCAGGGCGATCCCAGCCAACGGCACTGCGCGCGGCACAACCGGTTTGGAGGTATATTGCGCCGTGGCCTCCTCGACGTGAAGGGAGGCTTGCCGTCAGGCAGAACAGGATCCGAGGTGCAGCATGGCAGAGAAGAAGGTCCGCCCGCGGGAAGGGGAGGTTGAAAACGCCAAGGGCGGGGAGCCGGAGGCCGACAAGGCCAATCCCCGCGAGAACGAGCTGGTTGAGATCATGCAACTGATCGCCTTCCCCGAGCCGGACAAGTATCTGGAGCTGATCAAGCAAATCTGCAATACCCAGAAGATCGACCGGCGGCGGGTGCACAAGATCGACTAGCACCCACCGGTGGACTCGGGTGGATGATCGGCATAGGGGTGCCGGGGAATCCCCGGCACCCCCTGCCACACCACCCGGCCTGCGGGTCCGCACCGGGCGGTTCAAATGCGCCGCGTCGTGTGACGCACTCGCTCCTTCAGCTTGTCCTGGGCTTTCTTGGCCACCCGGCGCTTCACCCCACCGCCGGGTCCCAGCCAGAAGCTGTAGCCCAGCACCTTGCGGCGCATCGCCAGATCCACCGCGCTCTTGGCCTCGTTCACCTTCAGATGGAGCCCCGTGAACAGCTCCCGCAACCAGCCCATCACCTGCTCCCC
>JAUXWS010000049.1 GCA_030685015.1 bacterium | reverse complement strand
CGCCGGCGCAGGGCCAGCGCCGCGGCGGGCCAGGCGGCGGGCTCGAGCAGGCGGCCGTTGCGCAGCAGGACCAGGTCCGCCCCGGGGGCGTCGCCCAGCGGACGCCGCCGGCAGCCATCCGGCGTCACGCCCAGGTGGCCGGCCAGCTCCCACAGGGCATCCTCCTCACCGGCCGGCAGGCGGGCCGCCAGTTCCCAGCGATCCCCTTGTCCGGCCTGGTCCAGACCGCGCCACAGGCCCAGGCCGAAGGCCACGCCCACCACCAGGGTCCGTTTGAGGAAATCCCGCCTCGTGCTCATAAGTCGATCCTCATGACAAACTTCAGATCATTCCAGCGAAACCCATGAAGGCCAATGCCATGATTCCCGCGACAAGCAGGGTGATACCCGCCCCGCGCAAGCTGGGCGGCACGCTGGCCAGCTCCAGTTCCTCGCGGATGCCGGCCATCAGGCAGAGGGCCAGGGTGAAACCTCCGCCCGCGCCCAGGGCGAAGACGAGGCCTTCGATGAAGCCGTGCCCCCGCAGCTGGATGAAGAGGGCCAGGCCCAGGATGGCGCAATTGGTCGTGATGAGGGGCAGGTAGATGCCCAGGGTCCGGTAGAGGGGCGGACTGGCCTTCTTGATCACCATCTCGACGAATTGGACCAGCGACGCCACCACCAGGATGAAGGAGACGGTCTGCAGGAAGCCCAGACCCAGCGGGTCGAGCAGGTAGGCCTGGATGAGCCAGGTGACCATGGCCGTCATCGTCATGACGAAGGTGGTGGCCAGGCCCATGGAGAGGGCGCTGCTGACGCGCCCCGACACGCCCACGAAGGGGCAGATGCCAAGGAAATAGCTGAGCACGAAGTTGTTGACCACGGCCGCGCCCAGGAAGATGAGCAGCAAGTCCATCAGGCGGGCCCTCCCGCGGCGCTGGCCGGACCGCGCAGCTCGACGCGGCGGACCACCCGTGACTCCTCCACGAGGGCCTGGCGGCCCAGCACGTCCCGCCGGCGGGTGATGAGATTGACCACGGCCAGCATCAGGCCCAGGGTGAGGAAGCCGCCAGCGGGCAGGATCATCACCACCCAGGCCTCCCAGCCCGGAACCAGGGTGAGGCCGAAGAGGGCGCCCGAGCCCAGGATCTCGCGCACGCCGCCCAGCACGGTGAGGGTGATGGTGAAGCCGACCCCCATGCCCAGGGCGTCCAGCAGGGCGCGCCCCGGGTGGTTGCGGCTGGCGAAGGCCTCGGCCCGGCCCAGGATGATGCAGTTGACCACGATGAGCGGAATGAAGGCGCCGAGGGACTGGCTCAGCCCGGGGAAGCGCGCCTTCATCACCAGGTCCACGATCGTGACGAAGGTGGCGATGATGACGATGTAGGCGGCGATGCGCACCTGGGCGGGAATCAGCCTCCGCAGCAGGCTGACCAGGACATTGGAGCAGGACAGGACAAAGATCACGGCCAGGCCCATGGCCACGCCGTTGATGGCGGAGACGGTGACGGCCAGGGCCGGACACAGCCCCAGCAACTGGCGCAGGATGGGATTCTGGTCCCACAGGCCTTTGACGACCTCCTGCCGGGCGCTCGGACGCGCTTTCATGCCCCGCCCTCCATCCGCTGGGCCGCCGCCACCGGACCTAGCAGCCTGTCGGGTTTAGCCACTTCGCGGTCTTCATCGCCCCACCCGACGCTCGCGTCGGGCCTGTCGGTCCCATTCGACGCAGATTTCTTGCGAGCAAATGCCATTGCGCGACGCAAAATCCCCGTCGAATGGCCCTCGACATGGGCGCGAATCCCATCGAAGGCCCAAGCCCGACCGGCTGCCACGGCGCGCAGGCGGGCGACACAGTCGTTGACAATGCGCACCACGGCCTTGGAGCTGATGGTGGCCCCGGTGATCGCCTGGATCTCATGGGGAGCCGCCGGCGCTCCTTTCACCACTTTCAGTTCCTGCAGCGCCAGGCTGGGCGCTTCTCCTCCCCGCCCGAAGAAGCGGTCGGGGAAGGCTCCCGCCCGGATCTCCGTGCCCAGGCCGGGCGTCTCGGCGTCCTTGAGCACCTTCAGACCCAGCGTCTGCTCAAGATCCGGACTGAGTCCCACCATCAGGCGGATCTTGTCGGAGAAGCCGGTGCCCGTCCCCACCACCGCCCAGCCGGCTGGCTCGCCGCTGGAGGTGAACACGAGGTAGGCATCCAGGTCGGAGGCGGGGGCCAGTTCGGCCAAGGGCTGCGAACGGACGCCGCCCGGCACCACCTCCATCACCGCGGCCAGCTTCACTCGTGTCTCGTTCGCCTCGATCAGCGGGCCCGCCCAGGCGTTGACCAGGGCCAGCGCCCCTCCCGACAGAAGCCCCACCAGACTGAGGGTGGCCAGCATGTGCAGGATGGTTTTCATCGGGCCGCTCCATAGATCCGGGGCCGGGTCCAGCGGTTGATGAGGGGCACGGCCGCGTTCATGATGAGAAGGGAGTACATGACCCCCTCCGGCAGGCCGCCGAACAGGCGGATGAGCACGGTGAGGAGTCCGGCGCCCAGTCCGAAGATCCACATGCCGCGCGCCGTGAGGGGACTGGTCACCAGGTCCGTCGCCATGAACAAGGCGCCCAGCAGGAAGCCGCCAGAAAGCAGGTGGAAGAGGGGGTGGGGCCAGGCGGCGGGGTTCGACAGCCAGAAGAGCGATCCCAGGATCAGGGCTCCCAGGACCATGGCGGCGGGAATCCTCCAGTTGGCGACCTTGAGGACGAGCAGGACGAGGCCGCCAGCCAGCACGGCCAGCGCGCTGGTCTCGCCCAGGCTGCCGGCCGTGGTTCCAAGCAGGAGGTCGCGCAGGGGCGGCGCCACATCCATCACACTGAGGCCGGGCTCGCGGAATTTGACCAGGGCCAGCGGGGTGGCCGTGCTGATGGCGTCCACCGCCAGGCGGTTGGCCGACCAGGTGGTCATGGCCACGGGAAAGGCGGCCTGGAGAAAGGCGCGACCCACCAGTGCGGGATTGAAGATGTTCATGCCCAGACCGCCGAAAACGGCCTTGCCCAGACCGATGGACACGGCGCCGCCCAGCAGGGCCATCCACAGGGGAAGAGCGGGCGGCACGATGAGTCCCAGCAGAAGGCCGGTCAGCAGGGCCGATCCGTCGTCCAGGGCGAGGGGCAGCTTCCGCCACCATGCCACCAGGGCCTCGGCGGCCAGGGAACCGGCCACCGCCGCCGCCACCGTGAAAAGAGCGCGCCAGCCGAAAAAGGCCAGGCCGGCGGCGAGGGACGGCAGCAGGCAGAGATTGACCACCCACATCAGCCGGGCGGTCGTCCAGCGACTGTGCAGGTGTGGCGAGGTGGCCAGGGAAAGGGCGAGCTGCCCGCCCGTCTGCTTGTCCGTCATGACGCACTCCGAGCCAGGGACCGGGCCTGCTGCTTGCCCAGCCTGAGCCATTGCACCAGGGGAAGATGGGCCGGACAGGCGAAGGCACAGGTGCCGCACTCCATGCAGACCTCGATGCCCTCGTCGCGCGCCTCCTCCGCCCGTCCCAATGCGGTGAGGCGGGCCAGGCGGCTGGGCACCAGCTGAAGGGGACAGGCGTCCACGCAGCGTCCGCAGCGCAGGCAAGTGCCGGACTCCATGTCCGCCCCCAGCTCCTCCCCACTCAAGACCAGGATGCCGGAGCAGGCTTTCACCACCGGGGCGGCCAGGTCATGCTGGGCCACGCCCATCATGGGTCCGCCCACGATGAGACGGGCCGCCTCGGGCAGAAAACCGCCGCAATAGTCCAGCACATCGGCCAGGGGCGTCCCCACCGGCACCCGCAGGTTGGCCGGTCGCTGGATGCCGCGGCCGCTGACGGTCAGCACGGCCTCGGTCTGGACCCGGCCCAGCACCACCGCCTCGCGCAAGGCCAAGGCCGTGCCCACGTTCTGCACGACGGCGCCCACGGACATGGGCAGCTTGCCCGGCGGCACCCGCCTTCCGGTGATCGCTTCGATCAACATCTTCTCGGCGCCCTGGGGATACTTGGTGCGCACGGACAGGATCTCCAGACGGACACCCGCCGTCGGCTCCCAACGGGTCAGCGCTTCCGTCAGCGCTTCGACCGCCCGCGGCTTGTTGTCCTCGACCCCGATCACCACGCGAGGGACAGCCAGGGCCCGGGCCACCAGCACCGCTCCCTCAAGCAGGGCGTCCGGTTCTTCCAACATCAGCCGGTAATCGCGGGTCAAGTAGGGCTCACATTCGCAACCGTTGATGATCAACAGGTCCAGGCGGGTTCCCGTCGGGGGTGACAGCTTGACCGCCATGGGAAAGGCGGCCCCGCCCTGGCCGACCAGCCCGGCTTCCCGCGCCCGCGCCACGAGCTCGCCCGCGCTCACGGTGTCTGGATCCAGGGGGGGCAGGTCCAGCGGCTCGGTGGGAAAGGGCTCGGTTCCATCCTGGGCAGGGGGCGGACCCGGCTTGATCACGATGAGGGATCCTGGGAAGCCGGAGGCAGTACCGCCCTGTTCCACGGCCTGCACCAGACCGGCCCTGGGTGCCAACACAGCGGCGCTGATCCCCTCTCCAGCGGCAGCCAGACATTGGCCTTGGCGGACCCAATCACCCTTCTTGACAAGAATTTGGGCCGGTCGACCCAGATGTTGCTGCAAAGGCACCAGCAACAATTCCGGATCCGGCATTCTCTCCAGCGGACGGTCCGCTGTCAGATCCTTTTCGTCACCGGGATGAACACCACCCTTGAAGGTGGGACGGAATCCAAGCCAGGACATGGGGCCTCCCCGCCACAGATGGAACCCCACAAAGTTAAAATATTGTCAAGTTAACTTACAAGTCCGAGGGGGCTTCACTTGGTCGATGGCCAAAGCTCCCGGCGGTGGATCCACCCGCCGGCAGCATCACGATTGACTGGCTGTGCACATGAAAAAGGGCCCTTGTTGAGGCCCTTTTCGGTTCGATGTTCAACGGGTCAGCCTTGGTCCTTCTTGATGGCGTCCAACTCAAAGTTGGCGCTTTGACGCCATTCAATAAATGCGGATGCGTCCTGGAAGGACTTCTTGGCAGTGTCCAACATGCCGCGCTTCATCAAGGCGACGCCCTTCTCGTAATGGGCACCTCCCTGGATGAAGCTCTTGTTCTGCTTCAACTTGGACACATTTTCCAAACAGGCGTCAGCCGCTTCGATCGCCTTGTCAAACTGCGAGCACTGGTTGTAAGCCGTTGCCTGATGATAGTAGACCTCGGCAATGTCCCGGTTCCCTTTGTCCTTCAACGCATTGGCAGCCGCCTTGATGGCCTTCTCGCAGTCGTGGGCTTCCACACAGGCCTGGGTCAGGGTCACCCAACCCCGGGTGAAGCTGGGATCCACCACCACGGCTTGCTCCAGGGCCGGGATCGCCATCTCGAAATTTCTCTGCTCGAGGAAGATCTTGCCCTTTTCAAACCAGGGTCGAGCCTCGGTGGGATGCTGGGCGATCATGGCATCCAGCACGTCCGCAGCTTCCCGTGGACGCTTCATCTCGCCGGCCAACATGCGGGCCTTTTCCAGAATGGCCTTGGTATCCTCCGGATCGAGCTGGGTCGCCTTGCCCAGGGCGGCAAGCGCCGCCTGATAGTTGCCCAGCTTGCGCTCCGCCAAGCCGAGCATGTAGGCGGCCTGGGCATTGTCGGGACAGGTCTTCTGGGCATTCATGGCATGCGTGCGGGCGGCCGTGTAGTCCCGATCCTTGTACGAGGCAATGGAGGAGTTCAGGGCCGTTTTGCAGGCCACGTCCTGGTCATTCTCGCTCTGGTGTCTGGCTCGCAGCTTGCGGTAGTCATCCACCGCGGTGTCGTACTTCTTCTTGAGTGCGTCGTACTCCTCCGGACTGCCCGCCACTCCCATCTCCTGGACCAGCCGATCAATGTCCTTCTTCTTCGCATCCAGTTCCGGGGTCTGCGCCAGCACAGTGAGGACAGCCATCAACAGGCCGATGGCTAGGATCAGATAGGTTCTCATGTTGGGTTCCCCCGCTTGCTTGGTGGGTTGTCCACCCTGTTAAAATGGCCCTGTCGCCGACAGGGCCATGCCCGAGGCCGGACTTGAACCGGCACGTCCGTGAGGACACCACCCCCTCAAGATGGCGTGTCTGCCAATTTCACCACTCGGGCAGGCCGACCCTATACGATTAGTCCCCCCCGCCGGTTCCCGGGGTCTCCGGGGGCAGGACCGGAATGCTGGCATTGAATCCGCTGGCTGTGCTTTGCTCCTGCAAGGCGCCGGAGGTCAGCGGGCGCAACTCGCCGCCGCCGCGGCCCGACAACATGGTCGCCAGAAGGCACAGCGCCATGAAGGAGGCAACCAGATAGATGGTCACTTTGTGCAGGACAGTGGCCGCCTGGCGAGATGAAAGCATGGCTTCTCCCCCCGCCCCGCCGAAAGTGGCGGACAGGCCACCGCCTTTGGAAGATTGCATCAAGATGATGACCATCAAGAATATGGCTACGAGAATGGCCAGCAAGACAATGGTGATGTACACAGTGCGTCCTCACTCACTTCACGATGCCTTCGCCCGCTTGGACGATGGCGCTGAAATCTTCCATCTTGAGGCTGGCGCCTCCCACCAGGGCACCGTCAATGTCGGGCATGCCCAGGAGTTCCCGGGCGTTGTCCGCCTTGACCGACCCTCCATATAGAATCGGGCAGGCGTCGGCATGAGCGGCGCCCAGGGCCTCCGCCAGCCAAGCGCGCAGGGACTGATGCGCCTCCTGCGCCTGCGCCGGCGTGGCGACCACACCGGTGCCAATGGCCCAAACCGGCTCATAGGCAAGGCTCAGCTCGGCCGCGGAATGCGGGGTCAAGCCGGCCAAAGCCTGGCTCAACTGGCGCCGCAACACCTCGGTCAGACGTCCTGCACGCCTCTCCTCCAGCGTCTCGCCCAAACAGAGGATCGGCCGCAATCCGGCTTCCAGCGCGGCGTGGACCTTGCGATTGATCCATCCATCGGAATCCCCGAAATGCTGGCGCCGCTCGCTGTGGCCAACCAGCACCCACGTGCCACCTGCGCTGCGCACCATGTCGCCGGACACTTCTCCGGTGAAGGCGCCGCTGCGCTGGTCATGCAGGTTCTGCGCGCCCAGCTGGATATCGGCATCGCTCAGGATTTCCGCCACCGAGGTGAGGGCGGTGAAGGGTGGGAAGACCACCACTCCGACCCGATGCACGCCCAGCAGCCGCACTTTCAGCTGCCGCGCGAGGCCGACCGCCTCGTGGTTCAGCATGTGCATCTTCCAGTTGCCGGCGATCAGCAATCTGCGCATGGTCCTTCCAAACTTGGCGAAAGCGCAAAGGTTAACGTTTCAGGCCCGGCGGCGCAAGGTCGGATGCCGGGCTCAAGCCTCGCTCAGGGCGGCCACTCCGGGCAGCACCCGTCCTTCCAGCAATTCCAGGCTGGCCCCGCCCCCCGTCGAGATGTGGCTGAAGCGGTCCTCCAGACCGAAGGCCTGGACCGCCGCCGCGCTGTCGCCGCCCCCGACGATGGTGGCCGCGCCACGGCGGGTGGCCTCGCCGATTGCCAGGGCGACCCCTTTGGTTCCAGCGGCGAAGTCCTCGATCTCGAAAATCCCCATCGGCCCATTCCAAACCACCGTTCTGGCCTCTTCCAGGCGCCGGCGGAACAACTCGAGGGAAGCTGGTCCGATGTCCACGCCAATTCCGTCGGCGGGAATCCCCTCGCGCGGGCACACCCGGGCCGGTGATCCGGCGCTGACGGACTCGGCCACCAGGATGTCCACCGGCAACAAGAGCTCAACTCCGCGCTGGCGGAATCGGGCGAGGATCTCCCCCGCCAGGGCCACGCGGTCCTCTTCCAGCAGGCTGCGCCCGATGGGCAGGCCCATCGCCTGGAAAAAGGTGAAGACCATGCCGCCGCCCACGATCACGCAATCAACCTTCTCCAGCAGGCTGGTGATCACATCGATCTTGCCGGAGACCTTGGCTCCCCCCAGCACGGCGACGAAGGGGCGGGCGGGGTGCGCCAACTCGTCGTGCAGGTAGCGCAATTCCCGCTCCATAAGCAGACCGGCGGCGCCCTTGCCCAGAAGGCGCGCCGCACCCTCGGTGGAGGCGTGGGCGCGGTGGGCGGTCCCGAAGGCATCGTTGACATACACCTCCCCCAGGCGGGCCAGGGCGGCGGCGAAGGCCGGATCGTTCTTCTCCTCGCCAGGGTGGAAGCGCAGGTTCTCGAGCAGGAGGACCTCGCCATCCCGCAGCGCCAAGGCCTGGGCCAGGGTGGCCTCCGAGTCGCAGTCCGCCGAGAGCTGGACCGCCCGGCCCAGCAGGCTGGCCAGCTCGGCCTGCACCGGCGCCAAGCTGTACTTCGCTTCCGGTCCGCCCTTGGGCCGGCCCAGATGGCTCATGAGGATGAGGCGGGCGCCCCCCTCGAGGAGCAGGCGGATGGTGGGCAGGGCCGCGCGGATGCGCAGATTGTCCGTGACGCGGCCCTCCTTGTCCAGGGGGACATTGAAGTCCACGCGGCAGAGGACACGTCGACCCTTGACCTGCAGTTCTCGCACACTGAGCTTGGGCATGCCATCCTCCCCGAATCGTCACCACACCGTCCGCCGCGGCGGGCCGGCGCACCCGGGCCTGATCGGCCGCTTCGTCAGAGTGCGGCCACGCGCTTGACCAGGTCCACCACGCGGCAACTGTAACCCCACTCGTTGTCGTACCAGGCGACCACCTTCACGAAATCGCCCTCGATCACGGTGGTCAGCTTGGCGTCGAAGATGCTGCTGTGGGAGTTGCCGACCACATCGGTGGAGACGATGGGGTCCTCCGTGTATTCGAGGACGCCCTTCATCGGACCCTCGGCCGCGGCGCGCATGGCGGCGTTGATCTCGGCCGGCGTGGTGGCGCGGGCCAGCCGGCAGCTGAGGTCCACCACCGAGCCGTCCACCACCGGGACGCGCAGGGCGAATCCGTCCAGCTTGCCGGCCAGGGCGGGGATCACCTTGCCCACGGCCCGGGCCGCGCCCGTGGTGGTGGGAATGATGTTGACGGCGGCGCTGCGCGCCCGCCGCAGATCCTTGTGCGGGTAATCGAGGATGCGCTGATCGTTGGTGTAGGCGTGCACGGTGGTCATCAGCCCATGCAGGATGCCGAAGGAGTCATGCAGGACCTTGGCCACCGGCGCCAGGCAATTGGTGGTGCAGGAGGCGTTGGAGACCTTGCGGTCCGTGGGCTTGAGGGCTTCGTCGTTGACGCCCATCACTATGATGTTGTCGATGGCGTCCTTGGGCGGAACGGTCAGGACCACGCGCTCGGCCCCGCCGGCCAGGTGCTTGTCCAGATCGGCGCTGGTCGTGAAGACGCCGGTGGATTCCACCACGATGCGGGCGCCCAACTGCTTCCAGGGGATGAGGGTCGGATCCTTGTGGGCGCTGACGGGCATGCGGTGGCCGTCCACCACCAGGGCTTCGCCATCCACCTCCACCTGGCCGGGAAAGCGCCCGTGGGTGGAGTCGTACTTGAGCAGATGTGCCAGGGTGGCGGCGCTGGTCAGGTCGTTGATGCCGACGACTTCGATGCCGCCCACGGCCAGGGCGCGCTTCAGAACCAGTCGACCAATGCGGCCGAAGCCGTTGATGCCGATCTTGATGGACATGATGGGCCTCGCGATGATGAATGCTTGTAATGACGAGTCCGCCGTGGGGCCATCGGGACGGCCGCACAGCGGAAGATAGCATACCGCGCCACCGCGCCACGGCCCTTGACTGGCCGCGGCACACGTAATATGTTGATGGCCTGTCGGGCGATTAGCTCAGTTGGTCAGAGCGCTGGTCTCACATACCAGAGGTCGCAGGTTCGAGCCCCGCATCGCCCATCCGGCCGCACCCAGTGGCCGTCCTAGCCGCGGCAACGCGGCTTTTTCATGGAAGGCCGCCTCCCGCGCGGCCTGAAACCGGGAGGACCCGTGTCGGGACGTTTGCTGATGGTGGTCAGCGTCCTCCTGCTGGGCGCCGCGTACCTCATCCAGGGCCGCCGCCTCTCCCGCCGCTACCAGCTGAATGATGCCGAGCCCACCCCGGCGCTCGCCCGCGGCGATGGGGTGGATTTCGTGCCTGCCCGCGCCCCCGTCCTCTTCGGCCATCATTTCGCCTCCATCGCCGGCGCCGGCCCCATCGTCGGACCCGTGCTGGCGGCGGGCTTTGGCTGGCTGCCGGTCTGGCTGTGGGTCATCCTGGGCGGCATCCTGCTCGGCGTCGTCCACGACTTCAGCAGCCTGGTCGCCTCCCTGCGTCACCGGGGCGACACGATCGGTCGCGTCGTGGAGCGCCACATCGGGGCGCGGGGCCGCCTGCTTTTCCTGCTCTTCAGCTGGCTGGCCCTGCTCCTGGTGGTGGCCGTCTTCACCATTCTGGTTGGCGGCACCTTCACGGCCGAGCCCGCCGCCGCCACCAGCTCCATCGGATTCCTTCTACTGGCGATTGTGTTCGGTTTCTTTTTGCGACGGGGCCTGCCCCTGGCGCTCCTCACGCTGATCGCCCTTCCCTTCATCTGCCTGACGCTCTGGGCCGGCCTGGCCTGGCCGATGGACCTGCGACCCGTCCTGGGGCCTGGCGGCAGCCTCTTCGCCTGGCAAGGTCTTATCCTCCTTTATGTCTACCTGGCCAGCGTAACCCCCGTCCACCTGCTCCTGCAGCCGCGGGACTACCTCAACAGCTTCCTGCTCTACGCCCTGATGGCGGGCGGGCTGGCCGGGATCCTGGTCGCCGACCCGATCCTGAAGGTGCCCGTCTTCGTGGGTTTCCACGACCCCCAGCTCGGCACCCTCTTCCCCATTCTCTTTGTGACAGTGGCGTGCGGCGCCATCAGCGGTTTCCACAGCCTGGTCTCGTCGGGCACGACGGCCCGGCAGTTGAGTCGGGAATCGGACGCCCGCCCGGTGGCCATCGGCGCCATGCTCATCGAGTGCCTGCTGGCGGTGGTGGCCCTCATCGTGGTGGGTGCCACCCTGGGGGTGGCAGACCTGCAAGGAATGACGACGGGCGAAGCCATCTCCCGCTTCGCGGCCGGCCTGGCCTCCATCATGGCCGTGCTCGGCCTGCCGGAATCAAGCGGACGCATCTTTGTCAGCCTGGCTGTCTCCGCTTTCGCCTTGACCAGCCTGGACACGGCCACGCGCATCGCCCGCTACCTGTTTCAGGAATTGGCGGAGGCGGCCTGGCCGACAGCCGCCTGGCTGCGTGGCCGCCACATCGCCACTCTCGTGACGGTGGGGGCGGGTGCGCTGCTGCTCGTCTCCAACGTCGGCAAGGCGATCTGGCCCATTTTCGGGGCCGCCAACCAACTGCTGGCCACCTTGGCGCTGCTGGCCGTGACCGTCTGGCTGTCGCGCCGCAGCCAGGGGCGGGATCGGGCCTGGCATGTACGCCTCCCCATGTTCTTCATGTTCGCCGTGACCATCACGGCCCTGGCCCAGCTGCTTTGGCAGAACGCCCTGCGCGGGTACTGGCTGCTTGCCCTGATGGCCCTCCTCCTTCTTGCCCTGTCCCTGGTGCTGGCCGGGGAGGCGTGGCGGGCTCTGCGCCGCCCATCAGATGCTGAAGCCCTCCCCCCGACGACCGGTCATGGCCCGCCGGCCGACCTGCCGGACTGTCCCTGCTGATGATCAGCCAGCCTCCATCGCAGCGTGCTGCCACGAGATCGGTTCTGCCGGCGTGGGGCCTTCTCCTGCTGAGCGCGGGTCTGGCCCCCGCGGCCGGGGCGGCCAGCTTCAACCCGGCCGACTACCTGGTCGGCAGCGGTTACTCGCCGGCCCGTGATTCCATCGTCACCTACACGGCGGACAGCCTCTTCATGGAGGTGCAAAGTCGCCGCACCCTGCTCAGCGGCTCATCCCGCCTCTCCTTCCTGGGCATGACCCTGGAAAGCCCCGAGATCCTGGTGGATTGGGAGCGTGACCGGGTGGAGGCCTGGTCCACCGGCGACGAAGCGCTGGCCGAAGGCTGTGGTGGCAACCTGGGACTGGGCGGAGGGCAACGCCTGGCGGGACGGGCGGACGCCCGGACGGGGGTGGCGCCCCGTCCGCCGGAGCGGCCGGACTCCCTGGCCCTGGACGCCCGCCTGCCCTGGCCGGTCTTCAGCGACGGCAACCAGGTCCTTTACGGGCGGTGGATGTCCCTCGACATCAACACGCGGCAGGGATTCATCCGGGACGGGCGGGCGGCGGAGGATCTCAGCCTCTACGGCGGCACCCGCATCAAGCGTGTCGCCACGCGCGAGATGCACGTGTCCGACGCCGTCTTCACCACCTGCGACGAGGATTGCCCCCACTTCCACTTCGAGGCTCGCCGGCTCAAGATGTTGATGCGCGACCGTGTCTTCGCCAGCGACGTGACCCTGCACTTCGGCCAGGTCCCCACCCTCTATTCGCCGGTCGCCCTCTTCAGCCTGAAGCGGGGCCGCGCCAGCGGACTGATCCTCCCCAGCTACGGCCAGACCGAACAACAGGGGCGCAAGCTGGACCATCTGGGCTGGTACTGGGCCGCCGCCGACACCTGGGACACGCAGCTCCGGCTCAGCTACGCCGAACTGGGTCCCGACTGGCTCTTCGAGAGCATCACGCGCTACAAGTGGCGTGCGGCCGACCGGGGCAGCCTGTCGGGCAGCTACAACGTGGCCCGCACCAGTTCGCGGGAGGGCTGGGACCTGCGCTGGTCCCACGACCAGGCGCTGACGCCCTACATCAGCCTTCGCTCCAAGGTGGCGCTGGCCTCCAGCAAGCAATACTACCAGGAGACCAGCGACAACCAGGAGATCCGCCTCACCCAGAATCTTTCCAGCAACCTCAGTCTCTCCGGTCTCTTTCCCGACCAGGGGGTGCGCTGGACCTTGAACGGCTCGGGCAACCAGAACCTGGAGACAGGCATCACCAGCGGCAGCCTGCCTGTGCTGGACCTGAGCTTCCCCACCTGGACTCCGCTGCGCTCGCTGGCTTCGGACCGCTCGCGGGGCGCCCGCGGCACGGCCTCCGCGTCAGGAGCGGGAGCGGGAGCGGCGGCGGGGGTGGGAGACTGGTTGGCCGGTTCCACCCTGAAGCTGTCCAGCCGGGCGGAGAACCGTTACGAGATGGACGGCCTGGATCTCTGGCAGGCGCGGAGCCAGCGCGGGGCGCGCCACAACCTGGGATTCTCCGTGCCCGGCAAGGTGGGCGCCCTGGCCCTTACTCCTTCCATCAACGCCACTTCCGTCTGGGTGGACGAGACGAGTGAATGGACGCGGCGGCCCGACGGCGCCCTTGATGCGCGGGTCCGCTCCGGCTTCGCGGCGCGCCAGACCTTCAACACGAGCCTCTCCGCCTCCACCCAGTTCTACGGCATCGTCTATCCGCGCCTGGGGGGTCTGGAGGCCCTGCGCCATGTG
The DNA here is from genome assembly GCA_030685015.1 of bacterium. Taxonomy (NCBI): domain Bacteria; species bacterium. Next base: position 8,450 of record JAUXWS010000049.1, on the reverse strand, counting down.
GTCAGCCCCTCCCTCTCCGCCACCTGGACGCCGGATTTCTCGACCTCCGGCTGGGGCTACGTGAAAGAGGCGCGCCAGGGCGACAGCCTGCTCCTGCGGCTCGACCGCTTCCGCAGCTCCATCTATGGCGCCACGCCCTCGCGCGAGAGCCTGGCCCTCAACATGTCCCTGGGCCAGCTCTGGCAGAGCAAATGGACCACGCGCCAGCCCGCCGCCGATGACAGCCTGGGGGGCGGAGGCTCCCCGCCGGCGGGAGGCGGAAGGCGTCCCCCGCCCCGTTCCGTCAAGAGCGACCTGCTGCGCCTGACCACCTCCACGTCCTATGACTTCATGCTGGACAGCATGAAGCTGTCCAACATCAGCAGCAACTGGTCCCTGGACCCGCTCCAGGCGGCCGGCCTGCGCCTGGGCCCCCTGGGCAGCCTCAACCTGCAGATGAGCACGGTGCACAGCCCCTACCAGGTGAATCCCGCCACCGGTCAGCGCATCGCCCGCTATGCCTGGCAGGATGGGCGCCTGCCCCGCCTGGCCTCCACCAGCGTCACGGTCAGCACGCGTTTCAGCGGGGGCCGGAGCCGCGCCGCGGCGGAGCCGGTGCCGGCGGACGACGAGGAGAACCGTTTCTCGCCGCGTTTCGGCAGCGCCGATCTCGGCATTCCCTGGGACCTCAGCACCACCTGGTCCTGGAGCCTGGACAAGAGCAACCCCCTCCATCCCAGCAAGCGCAGCCTCGTCAACCTGCGCGGCAGCCTCAATCTGGCCCGGCACTGGAAGGTGTCCAGCGGCCTGCACTACGACCTCGAGGCGCGCAGCTTCTCCTCGCAGAGCATCAACGTCTATCGCGACATGCACTGCTGGGAGGGGCACTTCACCTGGGATCCGCGCCGCTCCTCCTACCACCTGCTCATCCGGGTGAAAAGCGACCTGCTTGAAGACCTCAAATGGGACAAGCGCAAGGGACGCACCGGGGTCTACGCTTCCTTCTGACCTGGCAAGAGCAGGGAGCCGGACCCTGCCCGCGCGGGATCCGGCCCCATTCCATCGTTCTGGCGGAAGCCTAGCGGGGGTAGACCGCCGTCACCCTGTAGCACCAGCGGGTGCCGGCCGGACCCGTGGCGTCGAAGGCCTCCGTCTGGTCCGTCTCCAGCCACGGATCCATGGTGAAGACGTCGAAGAAGCTGTCCACGTGCCGGTAGATGCGATAGCCAGTGGCGTCGTCCACGGGATCCCAGCTCAAGCGCACCTGGTTGCTCTCCGGCAGCAGCTCGATGCTCACGAGCGGCTCCCCGGGCGCCAGGCTCCGCACCAGATGGAAGCGCTCCGCGGCCATGCCGAAGGAGTCGATGAAGGTCAGCTTGAGCCACCACCAGCCCGGCTGGACGGGAATGCCCAAGCCGCCAGGTACAAGTGGACCCATGCCGCTGCCGCCCTCGCCGCTGCCTCCGCCGCCCGGCTCCTGCTCCACGGGGCAGACGTAGGTGACGCTGCCCAGGGCTCCGGAATCGCTGCCGCTGCCATAGCCGCTGAAGGCGCCCGTGTCCGGGTTGAAACTCCCCTCCTGGGTGCTGCCGGTCCACGGGTCCATGAAGTCCACCGTGTGGGTGCCATCCTCATTGGGCACGTTGTTGAAGGAGCTGAGCGTCACACTGTGGGAGCCGCCGCCCGCCCACTGGAGCGTCGCGATGACATCCTGATTCTGGGACTCCCCCTGCTCCTGCATGCCATCCGTGTCGCCGTGGAGATCGGTGTGGACCGTGTAGCCGCCACCGTTGTCGCCAATCCAGTCCTGCAAGCCCTCCCGCAGGCCGGAACCGGTCGTGCCGGAGCCGCCCACGTTGGTGTCCATGGCGTTGCCCAGACCCGTGATCAGTTCGTCACCCGACAAGCCGCCGGTGACGTTGGTGCCGTAGGTGGCGTCCAGCCATTCCAGGCAGGCGGCCGCCGCCGTGGGGGTGCAATGGGTGTCGGAGACCGGGCGCTGCCACTCCGGCGGCACCTCACGGCTCCATTGGGGCACCTTCTCCCCCAGTTTCCACGAGAGGGTCAAATCCTGGTTGTCCGGCTGCGGGTAGACGGTCAGGATGCCGCCATGCAGGGTGATCTCCCGTTCCAGCTCCAGGGAGAGCCAGTCCGCGCTCAGGTTGGGCGCGTACCAGCTGGTCGTCTCCACCGTGACCAACGAACCATCCTCCAGTGTGAGGTCCGCCGCGAAGTGGATGAGCCCCGGCTCCAGGCGCAGCAGGCCCGGGTCGAAGTCGCAGAACCAGCCGTCGCCGTCCGGCTGGGGCACTCGCTCCGTGGCCATGGGCGGCTCCCAGCCGTCCGTGTCGACGCCCAGCACGACCCAGGCGCCACTCTCCGACGTCCCGCGGAAAAGCACCTGCTGGATGCTGCGGCAGGGATCGTCGGGCAAGAGCCAGAGGTGGCTGGTCTCGTCGGTGAAGCGCTGGTGCCACTCCTCGGCGTCGGCGCCCCATTCCCCGGCGATGAGCCGGGCTTGGGCGGCGCCCGGTCGCAGGGCAAGATTCAAGGTGAAGGTGCCACTGGCGTTGCCGCCGCCCTCGACCATCACGTAGTAGGTGCCGGCGCTGACGCAGGCGCTGAGCCAGCTCTGCGCGGAGCCGCTGCCACACATGAGGGAATTGTCGTTGGAGGCGATCACGGTGGCGCAGTCGTCGTCCAGCAGGCGCAGCATCGTGTCAAAATTGCTGCTGCCGCCGCAGCTATGCGCCGTGAGCACGCCGCCCTGGCTCAGGGACAATTCGTACCAGACGTCAGGGGAGGCGCCGAAGCCCATGTCGCGGAAGCCCGTGGACGTGGTCTGCGTGTCGCTGTAGGGCAGGCTGCCCACGGGGATGGGGTAGGCGCAGCAGTCGCCGGCCGCGACGGTCGAAGGAATCACCGTCGCCGTTCCCAGATAGTGTCCGTCGCTGAGCGGACTCTGGGAGGAGGGCGACACTTCCACCACCCATCCCAGGAGGGGAACCAGGTTGAGACAGGGATCCCAGGGCGCCACGGCCACCGCTTCGCTTTGGCAGAAACCGCCATTGTCCGCCACGGCCATGAGGAACAAGCCGTCCTCCGTGAGGGCATGGACGCGCACCACGGGATCGAAGGTGTCCGCTTCAATCATCAGCTCGAAGCCGTCCAGCAGGTTCGGCAGAATCAGGTGGAAGAAATCGGGGTCGCCGGCGCTCGTCTGCTCTCCGTAGAGCTGCAGCTCAGGGGGCCAGGGCATGGCCATCTCGGGCTCGTCGTTGGGCTCCAACTCCCACAGGGCGCCGGGTCCGGGCACGACGGCGTTGCAGCCAAGGAAGCTCAGATCAAGCTGGAAGGTGCCCGTGGCGTTGCCGTTGCCCTCCACCATCACATAGCAAGTGCCTGCCGCCAGCGCCTTGCTCAGCCAGCTCCTCGACGAGCCCAGGCCGCAAATGTTGCTGTCGTTGTTGGAATCCAGCACCGTCTGGCAGTCGTCATCCAGGACGCGCAGCATGGTGTCGAAGGTGGTGGCCGCGGCGCAGGTCTGGGCCGTGAGCACGCCGCCCTGGTCCAGATCCAGGCGGTACCAGACGTCGGCGCTGGCGTTGAAGCCCTGGTCGCGGAAGCCGGAGGTAGTGGCCTGCGTGTCGGTGTACGGAAAGGCTCCCACGCTGATCGGATACTGGCAGCAGTCGCCCGCCGGGATCGGGTTCGGGCCAACGCTGAACGAGCCGGCGTAGTGGCCGTGCATGGGCATGCCCACCTCGTTCTGCGTGACCGCGACGTAGGGGCCGCCCACGATGTGGATGGGGGCGCAGGGATCGACGAAGAAGGTGAGTTGCTCGCTCTCGCAGAAGCCGCCGCTGTTGGCCGTGGCCACCGGCACGACGCCCAGGTCCGTGAGCACGTAGGCCGTCACCACCGGGTCGAAGGTGTCGGGCTGGATCGTGACCGAGTACTCGCCATGCACGCCCGCGCTCTCCAGCCGGAACCAGTCCGCGTCGCCCATCAAGGTCTGCTCGCCGAAGAGCTGCATGCTGGCCGGCCAGGGCTGGGCCATCATCCACTCGTCGTTGGGCTCCAGCTCGAGGAGGGCGCCCGGGCCGGGCACCACCTGGTTGCAGGTGGCCAGGGTCAGGTCCAGCTGGTAGGTTCCCGTCGCCGCGCCGTTGCCCTCCACCACCACATAGTAGGTGCCGGCCAACAGGGTCCAGGCCAGGTGGCTCTTGGTGGAAAGGGGACCACAGACGAGGCTGTTGTCGTTGGAGTGGAGGACCGTCTGGCAATCATCGCCCACCAGCCAGAGCATGGTGTCGAAGGTGGTGGCCGCCGCGCAGGTCTCTGCCCGCAGGATGCCGCCCTGGGCCAGCTCCAGCCGGTACCAGACGTCCGCCGAGCTGTTGAATCCCATGTCGCGGTAGGAGGCGGAAGTGGTCTGCGTGTCCGTGTAGGGAAAGCCGCCCACCACGATGGGATAGGCGCAGCAGTCGCCCGGTGGGATGTTGCTGGACACCAGCTCCGCCGTGGCCAGGTAGGAGCCGTTCGTGGGAGGCTGCAGGGGGCTGCGCACCACCTGCAAGACCAGCTGCTCCACCGGCACGGCAACCTGGCAGGGATCCCAGCCGCCGTAGACGACTTGCTCGGCTTCGCAATAGCCGGCCTCGTCCGCCTCCAGCAGCATGGTCCAGATGCCGGCGGTCATACCCCACAAGCGCAGGCGGGGATTGAAGGTGTCGGGCACGACCAGGAAACGGACCGCCTGATCCGGCGGCACGCCGAGCAGCAGGAAGCAGTCCGGATCGCCCACGGTCGTTTGTTCGCCGTAGACCGGCTGTGGGAAGGGCCAGGGCTGGGCCTGGGGTGGAGTGTTGTTGGGTTCCAGTTCGTAAATCGCGTTGGGCGGCGGCATGACCGGTGGACACTGGCCATGGGCCAGAGCCAGGGGCCACAGAACCAGCCAGACCGTCGCGCCAGCCAATGCGCGCCGCTGCCACGGCGCCAAGATCGCCCACGCCACGCTGTTCATGATGATCTCCTTGCTGTGTGTGTCCGGCGGTCACCGGAGCGGCGCTGAAGGAGGAAGGATGACAGGAGCCGCAACCGGCTGCCGGCTGATGGCCCCAAGGTTGAATGTCAAGGGCTGAACAGGTGTGTGCCCTGTCACCTGTCTTGATGAAATTGAAAATCATTCATGGATAAGGGCGGCGGGGCGTCTCAAGGATCGATCGACGGCATGGACGGGAAAAGGGCCGCCCAGAGACGGCCCCTGCTCGGGTCTGCGGCTTGACGGGCCAGCTACAGGTACTTGAGCTCCCGGGCCTGGCGCTCCAGTTCCTCGCGGAAAGCGGGTGCGGCGATGTCGATGAGGGCTCGCGTCCGCTGGCGGATGCTCTTGCCGTGCAAATAGGCCACACCGAACTCCGTGACGATGTAGTGGACATCGGCCCGGGACGTGACGACGCCGGCACCCGGGGCCAGCGTGGGCACGATGCGGCTCTGCGTGTCCGACTTGGCCGTGGCCGGCAGGGCGATGATCGGCTTGCCGCCGGCGGAGCGAGCGGCGCCGCGGATGAAGTCCACCTGTCCGCCGAAACCGCTATAGATGCGGGTGCCGATGGAGTCGCTGTTCACCTGGCCGGTCAGATCCACTGAGATGGCGCTGTTGATCGCCACCATCCGTTCGTTCCTGGCCACGTTGAAGGGGTCGTTGACGTAATGGCTGGGATGGAACTCGATCAGCGGGTTGTCCGCCACGAAATCATAGAGTCGCTTGGTGCCCATGCAGAAGCTGGCGACCATTTTGCCCGGGTGGAAGGTCTTGCGGTCATTGGTGATGACCCCCTCCTCCACCAGCTTGACCACCCCGTCCGAAAACATCTCGGTGTGGATGCCCAGATCGCGCTTGTCCTCCAGGTAGAGCAGGACGGCGTCGGGAATGCCGCCGATGCCCATCTGCAAGGTGGACCCGTCCTCGATCAGGCCGGCCACGTTGCGCCCGATGGCCTTGTTGCGTTCGCTGACCGTACCCTGCACGATCTCCACAAGGGGATCGTCCACCTCGACGAAGGCCTTGATCTTGCTGACATGGATGAAGTTGTCGCCATGGACCCGGGGCATGCGCGGGTTGACCTGGGCGATGACGATGCGGGCCGCCTCGGTGGCGGGCTTGGTCACCTCGTCGCCGATCCCGTAGCTGCAGAAGCCGTGCTCATCGGGCGGCGAGACGTGGATGATGGAGACGTCGATGGGATACTCGTTGCGGAAAAGGGCGGGAATCTCGGAGAGGAAGACGGGCACGTAGTCGGCTCGCCCCTCGTTGACCGCCTCCCGCACATTGGCGCCGGTGAAGAGCGCCGTGTGGTGGAAGTGCCCCTTCATCTCGGGCGCCACATAGGGCGCCGGATTGAAGGTGAGAATGTGCAGGATCTCAACATTCTCCAATTCCTGCCAGCGGGCCGACATGGCGTTGACGAGCCGTGTGGGGATGGCGCAACCCGGGTGGATATGCACCGTGTCCCCGCTCTTCACCACGCGGACCGCCTCCTCGGCGCTGACGCAGCGCTCCCGGTAGCGGGTCACCCAGCTCATCGTCCGCCCTCCTTATCGCTCAGGGCGGCCAGGGCCGCCATCAGATCACCCAGCGGGCGACCGTAGAGCTCCGCCACCCGCGCGTTGGTCACCTGGCCCCCGATCGTCACCACCCCGTCTCGAAGGCCCTGGATGCGCCGCAGCAGAGGAATGGCGCCACCCTCCCGGGCCATCTCGAGCAGCAAGGGCGCGATGCTGTGCGAGAGGGCGCGGCTGGAGGTGCGGCAGACCAGGCTGGGCAGGTTGGGAATGCAGCAATGGACCACGTCCTCGGCGATGAAGGTGGGGCTCTCGATGGTGGTGGGGCGGCTGGTCTCAAAGCAACCGCCCATGTCCACCGAGGTGTCCACGATGACGGATCCGGCCTTCATGCCGCGCACCATCTCGCGGTCGACCAGATGGGGAGTGCGGTCCCCCGGGAGGCTGACGGCGCCGATGGCGATGTCGGCAAAGGCCAGGGCACGACGGATGTTGTTGGACGTGGCCATCATCGTCGCCACGTGGCCCAGGGAGTGCTCGGCCCTGCGAAGCTGCGAGATGTCCCGGTCCAGCAAGACCACCTGGGCGCCCATGCCCAGCGCCGTGCGGGCGGCCATGGTGCCCAGCGTGCCGGCGCCGAGAATGGTCACGGTGGCGCCGCTGATGCCGGGAATGGAACCCAGCAGGATGCCGCGGCCGCCATGGTCGCTGAGCAGGTAGTTGGCGCCGAATTGAATGGCCAGCTGGCCGGCGATCTCGCTCATGGCGGTGACCAGGGGTTTGCGGCCATCCTGGTGGGAGACCAGCTCCAGGCCCAGGGCGAGGATCCTCTCCTTGAGCAGGGTGTCCAGCAGGCGGTCCCGGCCGGCGGCGATCTGCAGGAAGCTGACCAGACAGCAATCCTCCCGGATCAGCTCCGTCTCCTCCTCCTTGGGTGGCAGCACCTTGACCACGACTTCACCGCGGGCGTAAGCCTCCTCCGGCGTGTAGACGATGGTGCCGCCCACGTCCTGGTACTCCTGATCCGTGAAATGGGAGGCGGTGCCCGCGCCGGACTGCACGAAGACCTCCTGCCCGGCGGCGATGAGCTGCCCGACCCCGCTGGGAGTCAAGGCCACCCGATGTTCGCCGCGCCGGACTTCTTTGGCCAGACTGAATTGCATGGTATTCCTCCTGTTCGCTGCCCGCCCAACCCTTCCCACGAGTCCGCACGGGGCATGTCCATCCACTCAAAAGCCGTGCCAATCCATGAGGAGTCGAACACGTCGTGGGCAAAGCTGATCTTGGGCAGGGGGGGGCCATGGCCGGTGCAGGGCTGGGAATCAGGCGGCGGCCCTGCGCGGGATTGGGAATCGGGCGTCCACTTCCGCCTGCGATGGCCTCGGCTTCGGGAAGCGGCCTGGGCCGGCCCCGTCCATGGTCCAGGGCCTCAAAGCTTGCGAGGGGCAGAGACCCTGCGCCAAGCTCCGCCCTCGACCATCAGGTCATGATCAGCTTTTCTCCAGGAAGCGGGAAGCTTCAGGGGTGGATGCCTGGCGTTTCCGTCCATGTGCCCTTCCCGCCTATCAAAAACCCGTCCCCGGAGCCGCTGTCATCTCCAGGGACGGGCGTCGATCCGATGACAGGCGCACGGCGAAGGTGGACTAGACCTTATGGAACGGCCGGGTCCCTACGTTGGCCGTGGGTTGATCCACGAGGGACCAGAGCCACACTGGGCAGTGCCCAGAAACGTAAGGAGCCCGGCCATGCATGAGAGTAACACTTCCACCACGTGGGTGGGACTGGATGTCCACCAGAATTCCATCACCGCCGCCATCCTGGCACCCGGGGCTGTTCGCCCAACGATCCAGCAATTGCCCGGCGACCTGAATGCCACCCGTCGCCTGTTTCGTCGCCTGGGAAAC
>JAUXWS010000048.1 GCA_030685015.1 bacterium | reverse complement strand
GTTCTTCACGTAGTCCGCGTGGCCCGGACAGTCCACGTGCGCGTAGTGCCGCGCGTCCGTCTGGTACTCCACGTGCGCCGTCGCGATCGTGATGCCGCGCTCGCGCTCCTCGGGAGCGTTGTCGATGGAGTCGAAGCTGCGAAACTCCGCCTGCCCCTTCTTCGCCAGCGCCTGCGTGATCGCCGCCGTCAGCGTCGTCTTGCCATGGTCCACGTGACCGATCGTGCCCACGTTCACGTGCGGCTTGGTACGCTCGAATTTTGCCTTGGCCATTGCGCACTCCATAACCTGTTGCTGACTACACCTGGGCGCAGAACGCCCGCCAAAGCGCCACCGGCACGGAGGACGCCTCGCGGCGATTCCGCTTCCAGTCGCATGGCGCCGCCCTGGCCGGGCCGGGACGGGCCGCTCGGATCCTTGGCCCCGGTGGGCCGCGGATGCCATTCCACAGTGTGAAGCGTTCGGCGAGGGACCGGACCAGCCCCCGGGAAGCGGCCTAGCGGCCGTTCTTCTCCAGGATCTTGCCCGCCAGGTTCGCCGGGAGCTGCGCGTAGTGCGAGAACTCCATGGTGAACACGGCTCGTCCCTGCGTGATCGAACGGAGGGTAGTGGCGTAGCCGAACATCTCGGCCAGTGGAACGTTAGCGCGCACAATCTGCGCATCGCGGCGGGGTTCGATCCCGCTGATGCGCCCGCGACGGGAATTCAAGTTTCCCATCACGTCGCCCATGTAATCATCATGGACGACCACCTCCACGCGCATAATTGGTTCCATGAGGACGGGAGTGGCCTTGGCGGCCGCCTCCTTGAAAGCCATGGAGCCGGCGATCTTGAAGGCCATCTCGCTGGAGTCGACATCATGGAACCCCCCGTCGAAGAGGGTGACCTTGACATCCTCCACCGGATAGCCGGCCAGCACGCCGTTCTTCATGGCCTCCTGGATTCCCTGCGAAGTCGGATTGATGTACTCCCGGGGAATCACACCACCCACAATCTTGTCTTCGAATACATAGCCGCTGCCCGGCTCGCCCGGCTCCACGCGGATGACCACGTGGGCGTACTGCCCGTGGCCGCCCGTCTGGCGGACGAAGCGCATGTTGCTCTCCGCCGCCTTGGTGATGGACTCCTTGTAGGCCACCATGGGGGCGCCCACATTGGCTTCCACCTTGAATTCCTTCTTCATGCGGTCGATCAGGATCTCCAGGTGCAGCTCGCCCATGCCGGCGATCTGCGTCTGGCCCGTGTCCTTGTCCGACCGCACCTGGAAGGTGGGGTCCTCTTCGGACAGCTTTTCCAGGGCCGTGGACAGCTTGTCCTGGTCGGCCTTGGACTTGGGCTCGATGGCGATGGCGATGACCGGCTCGGGGAAGGTGATCTGCTCCAGCACGACGGGGTGGTTGATGTCGCAGAGGGTGTCCCCCGTGCGCACCTTCTTCAACCCGATCACCGCGGCGATGTCCCCGGCGTGCACCTCCTCGATGTCCTCGCGCTTGTTGGCGGACATCTGCAGCAGGCGGCCGATCCGTTCCTTCTTGCCCGAGCCCGTGTTCAGCACGCCGTCCCCCGTGGCCACCTTGCCGCTGTAGACGCGGAAGTAGGTCAGCTTGCCGACGAAGGGGTCGGTCTGGATCTTGAAGGCCAGGGCGGCGAAGGGTTCGTCCAACGAACACTGGCGCTCGACCAGGACGTCCGAATCCGGCTTGTGGCCCGTCACGGCGCCCACGTCCAGGGGGCTGGGCAGGTAATGGCAGACCGAATCCAGCAGGCGCTGGACGCCCTTGTTCTTGAAGGCGCTGCCGCACAGCACGGGCACGATGGAGAGGTCGATCGTCGCCTTGCGCACGGCGGCCCGGACCTCCTCTTCGGGGATCTCCTCCCCTTCCAGGAACTTCTCCATCAGGTGGTCATTGTAGTCCGACACCGCCTCGAGCATCTTCTCGCGGTACTCGAGGGCCAGGGTCGACATGTCGGCCGGGATGTCCGCCTCCTCCCACAGCTGCCCCAGGGACTGCTCGTTGTAGAGGACGGCGCGCATCTTGATGAGGTCGATCAGGCCGGTGAAGAGGTCGCCGGCGCCGATGGGGATCTGCAGGGGCACGGGGTTGGCGCCAAGGCGGTTGCGCATCCCCTCCATCACGGCGTAGAAGTCCGCCCCGGTGCGATCCATCTTGTTGACGAAGGCCATGCGCGGCACGCGGTACTTGTCCGCCTGGCGCCAGACCGTCTCCGACTGGGGCTCCACGCCGCCCACCGCGCAGAAGAGCGCCACGGCGCCGTCCAGGATGCGCAGGCTGCGCTCCACCTCGGCGGTGAAGTCGACGTGCCCGGGGGTGTCGATGATGTTGATGTGGTGATCGTTCCACCTCGTCGAGATGGAGGCCGAGGTGATGGTGATGCCCCGGGCGCGCTCCTGCTCCATCCAGTCCATCACCGCGGCGCCGTCGTGGACCTCGCCCATGCGATGCACCTTGCCCGTATAGTACAGGATGCGCTCGGTGGTCGTGGTCTTGCCCGCGTCGATGTGGGCCATGATCCCGATGTTCCGGGTCTTATGGAGCTGCTCGACGAATTCCATCCGGCTGAAGCCGATCCTTTCCTGTCAGGCCCGCGGGCCCGGTTGTGTTACCAGCGGAAGTGGGCGAAGGCCTTGTTGGCTTCGGCCATCTTGTGCACGTCCTCGCGCTTCTTGAAGGAGTTGCCCTCCTTCTTGAAGGCGGCCATCAGCTCGCCCGCCAGGCGCTCGGCGAAGGTCTTCTCGCTGCGGCCGCGGGAGTAGGTGATGATCCAGCGGATGGCCAGGGCCGTCTTGCGCTTGGGGCGCACTTCCACCGGCACCTGGTAGGTGCTGCCGCCCACGCGGCGGGAGCGCACCTCGAGCAGGGGTTCGACGGTGCGCACGGCCTTCTCGAAGACCTCGAGGCCCGCCTTGTCCATCTTGTTGTCCACGATCTCCACGGCGCGGTAGAATTCGCGCTCGGCCACGGCCTTCTCGCCGCCCCTCATCATGCTGTTGATGAAACGGGCCGCCAGCTGGGAGTGGAACTTGGGATCGGGGAGATTCACGCGCTCCGGCGCACGACGTCTACGCATGGTCGCTTCCTGCCTGCTTGCTTACTTCTTGCCCTTGGCCGGCGCCTGGCCCGGCTTGGGCTTCTTCGTGCCGTACTTGGAGCGGCCCTGGTTGCGGCCGTCCACGCCGGAGGCGTCCAGCGCCCCGCGGATGATGTGGTAGCGCACGCCGGGCAGATCCTTGACGCGGCCCCCCCGCACCAGCACGATGCTGTGCTCCTGCAGGTTGTGGCCCTCGCCGGGGATGTAGGCCGTCACCTCGAAGCCGCTGGTCAGGCGCACGCGGGCGATCTTCCGCATGGCCGAGTTCGGCTTCTTGGGGGTAGTGGTGCGCACCTGGGTGCAGACGCCGCGGCGCTGCGGACAGCGCTTCAGCGCGGGGCTGTTCTGCTTGTCGACCGCCTTTTCGCGGCCCATGCGGACCAGTTGGCTGATGGTCGGCACATTTCCTCCGAAATTTGCAAGACGACAAGTGTAGTGATCAGAGTTTTCCCGCGCAAGGGCTCCTTCCCTGGAAAATCAATCTTCTGAGTGGGCTGCGTCGCCGGAGATCGTCCAGTTGATCGTGTTCAACACGTCATTGAATCATTTACAATGACTAAAATAGAGTCAAACCTGAGGACAGGGACCGAGGAAAGGGGAGGAATTTCTCTCGGCTCGGGGCGAGGACTGACCTAGTCCAAGTTGCCGCACAGGTGTCCGACCATGGGTCGGACACTCTGGCCGTTGTTGCCGCCCGCATGTACGGCCCATGGCCAAGACAACTGGCAGGGCGTGCGTCTCGCCAGGAACGGAGACTTTGGCGGCGGGCGGGTGTCAATCGAGGCGGGCTGCTGCTGCCCCCATGTGGGGAGGCGGCCGGGGGGTGTCCGTGTGGGCGAACAGGTGTCCGACCCATGGTCGGACACCTCGGCAAAGCTTGCCGCCCTGTGTGGATAACCCACTTGGCTGTGTCAAACAGGGGACAGGCAGCGGACTGTCCCTGGACTGTCCATGGCGGTCAGACCAATCGTCTGACCTGAGGTTGGCTCGGCAGCCTTGAGGTCTGTCCACTGACCACTTGGCACCGACCACTGCCCTAGACCTTATGGAACGGCCGGGTCCCTACGTTGGCCGTGGGTTGATCCACGAGGGACCAGAGCCACACTGGGCAGTGCCCAGAAACGTAAGGAGCCCGGCCATGCATGAGAGTAACACGTCCACCACGTGGGTGGGACTGGATGTCCACCAGAATTCCATCACCGCCGCCATCCTGGCACCCGGGGCTGTTCGCCCAACGATCCAGCAATTGCCCGGCGACCTGAATGCCACCCGTCGCCTGTTTCGTCGCCTGGGAAAC
>JAUXWS010000047.1 GCA_030685015.1 bacterium | reverse complement strand
CGGCGCCGGATCTTGCGGCGCCAGCGCCGCGCTCTTGCACCTTTCTTTCTCGGGCGAAAGAAAGGTGCCCAAAGAAAGCCCTCTCCAAGACATGCAGGGCCCTGACCAGGCGGCCTCACGGCCGCCGTCGAACAGAGGGCCCTATCACCTCATGCGGTCCCCTTGGCAACTGGTTCAGCCTTCGGCTTCACCCCACGTGGCCATGACTCACACCAAGCGATCCTGCACCTGGCAAGTTCAGACCTTGCTTTCGGCCTTTTCGCGCGGCGCGATGCCTTCCCACCCTTCTTCTGGCGAGAAGAAAGGTGGCGCCAGGAAAGCGCTCTCCCAGGCAATCAAGGCATGGCCGGACCTCCTCATCCGTCCGACGGCCCTCCCCCGGCGTGCTTGACACAAGCGCGGACGAAGTCGCGGAAGAGGGGATGGGGCCGCATGACGCGGCTCTTCAGCTCCGGATGGAACTGGCAGCCCACATACCAGGGGTGCTCGGCCACTTCCACCATCTCCACCAGGTGCTCGTCGGGCGAGAGCCCCGAGAGGGTGAGCCCGCCCTCGCGCAGGTTCTCGCGGAAGCGGTTGTTCACCTCGTAGCGGTGGCGGTGGCGCTCCTGGATCACCTCCCGCCGGTAGGCCTTGTGCGCCTTGCTGCCGGGTTTCAGCACGCAGGGCCAGGCCCCCAGGCGCATGGTGGCGCCCTTGACCTTGACCCCGCGCTGGTCCTGCATGAGGTCGACCACGGGGTGGCGCAGGCGGGTGGCGAACTCCGTCGAGTTGGCGTTCTTGAGCCCGCAGACATGGCGGGCGAACTCGATCACCATCACCTGCATGCCCAGGCAGATGCCGAGATAGGGCAGGCCGGACTCGCGGGCGTGGCGGGCGGCCAGGATCTTGCCCTCGATCCCCCGTTCCCCGAAGCCCCCCGGGATGAGGATGCCCCCCACCCCGGCGAAGGTCTCGGCCAGATTGTCGGCACTCACCTGCTCCGAGTCCACCCAGCGGATGCGCACCTTGCGCTCCTGCTCGAAGCCGGCGTGGTAGAGGGCCTCGCTGATGCTCTTGTAGGCGTCGGCCAGGCGCACGTACTTGCCGCAGACGGCCACCTCCACCTCGCGCGAGAGGCCGTGGATGGTCCCCACCAGGCGCTCGAGGGGCTCCAGGTCCTTGCTGCGCGCCTTGAGGCCCAGCTTCTCGAGCACATTGTCGGCCAAGCCCTGGCGCTCGTACTCGAGGGGCACCTCGTAGACGGACTCCATGTCCCGGGCGTCGATCACGTCCTCCAACCGCACGTTGCAGAAGAGGCCGATCTTGGCCCGGGCATCCCGGGGGATGCCCTGGTCGTTGCGGCAGACCAGGATGTCGGGCTGGATGCCGATCTCGCGCAGGCGCATGACACTGTGCTGGGTGGGCTTCGTCTTCAGCTCCCCCGCCTTTCCAATCCAGGGCAGGAGGGTGAGGTGGATGAAGACGCTGTTGCGCCTACCCACGTCCAGGGCGAACTGGCGGATCGCCTCGAGGAAGGGCAGGCTCTCGATGTCGCCCACCGTGCCGCCCACTTCCACCAGGACGATGTCCGTGTTCTTCTCGGCCCGCGCCAGGTCGGCGATGCGGCGTTTGATCTCGTCGGTGATGTGGGGGATGACCTGGACGGTGGCGCCCAGGTAGTCGCCCGCCCGCTCCCGCCGGATCACCGCGTCGTAGATCTGGCCCGTCGTGGCATTGGAGAGGCGGCTGGTGGAGATGTCGAGGAAGCGCTCGTAGTGGCCCAGGTCCAAGTCCGTCTCCGCCCCGTCGTCGGTCACGTAGACCTCGCCGTGCTGGAAGGGGCTCATCGTGCCGGGGTCCACGTTGAGGTAGGGATCCAGCTTGATGACGTTGACCTTGAGGCCGCGCAGCTTGAGCAGGATGCCCAGCGAGGCGATGGTCACACCCTTGCCCAGGGAGGAGACGACGCCGCCGGTGATGAAGACGAACTTGCTCGTGAGGCGCGGTGGGCGGGCCATGGATGCTCCTTCAGCTAGGGTCGACGCCGGGCCGGCCGCCGGCCCGCAGCAAGGCTTCGGCCCGGGCCAGGTCCTCGGGCCGGTCCACGCCCAGGGGCTGGTAGTCGACACGGACGGTCTGGATGGCGATGCCGTGCTCGAGCAGGCGCAGTTGCTCCAGCCTCTCCACTTCCTCCAGCCGGCTGCGCAGCGTCACGAAACGGGCCAGCAGCTCGGCGCGGTAGACGTAGAGGCCCACATGCTTGTGGTAGGTCGAGAGCGGAGGGTGGTCCTCCCGCGGGAAGGGGATGAGGGCCCGGCTGAAGTAGAGGGCCCGGCCGCGGGCGTCCACCACCACCTTGGCCGTGTCGGGGCTGGCCAGCTCCGCCTCGTCGCGGAAGGAGGTCACCGGCGTGGCGCAGGACAGGGCATTGTCGGCCAGCAGGGGCGCCACCGTGGCATCGATGATCTCCGCCCGCATGAGGGGTTCGTCGCCCTGGATGTTGACCACGATGGCGGCGGGCCGGCGGGCGGCCACCTCCGCCAGGCGATCCGTTCCGCTGGGATGGTCGGCCCGGGTCATCTCCACCGCGGCCCCGAAGGCGCGGGCGGCGGCGGCGATGCGCTCGTCGTCGGTGGCCACCACCAGTTCGTCCAACGATGCGGCGCCGCGGGCGGCCTCCCACACCCACTGCAGCATGGGTCGGCCCAGGAGGGGGGCCAGGGGCTTGCCGGGGAAGCGGGTGGAAGCCCAGCGGGCCGGAATGACGCCCAACACCTCCACCATGCCACACCCTTTCGCGCTCGAAACGACCTTCACACGAAGCGCCGCATGGGGCGGCGCTTCCATGGCAGAATGTCACGAACGCGCGCTAGAAAATCTCTGTGGGGTGGATGTCGGCCTGGCCGGGGGCCACGCCCCGACGCACATTCAGACCCTCGCGGGCGCAGTCCACCAGGAGCAGCCCCTCCCTTCCGCGGCAGGCCACGGTCGGCGCGAAGGGATTGACGCGGGAGCAGACGCGGCCCCGCAGCCCGCTCTCCAGCTCGACGAAGGCGCCCAGCGGCCAAGGACCGATGGCCCGGGTGAAGTCCAGGATCAGCTCCTCGTGGAATTCCCGGCGCGCCCAACCCTGGATGAGATTGAGGGCCGCCACCGGGGAGAGGGCCCGCCGGTAGCTGAGGCCGTGGGTCAGCCGTTCATAGGTGTCGCAGAGACCGATCAGCTCGGCCAGGGGATGCAGATCCGCCCCGCTCAGACCCTGGGGAAAACCGTTTCCGTTGAGCCGTTCGTGATGTTCGGCCACGGCGCGACGCACTTCGCCCGCCACGCCCGGCATCTCCTCGATGATCTCCACCCCGAAGTCCGTGTGGTGGCGGTAGATCTCGGCGGTCTCATCCACCTCATCGTGATTGAGCTGTTCCAGCGGCGCGCAGTGCAGGAGACCGATATCATGCAGAAGACCGGCAAGGACCACCCGGCGCAACTCCTCGTCTCCCGCCTGCGGCTGGCGGACCAGGGTGACGCGCAGGGCGAGGGATGCCACGTTCTGGCTGTGTCGGTAGGTGGTGGCCGAGGCCTCGCGCAGGAGGGCAAGCACGTCGAGCAGCTCCGGGTTCTCCCGGCCCGCCGATGCGATCCACGCGGCGTGCCCGCTCATGGCCTCCAGGTCCGGTCGCCCGTTGTCCTGCACCTGGCGGTAGAGGTCGAGGAGGCCGCTCTCTGCTGCCGCCTCGGCCGGACGGGCCTCATCCACGGATTGGCGCTGGTTCATCAAGCGACTGGCCAGCTGGGCGTCCACCTCGGGGGTGAGCTGCTCGCGGATGGAATCGGGCGCCACCTTCACCACGGCCATGCCGGCCTCGATGAGGCGGTTCAGCTGCCATTCGCTATGGATGACCTGGCCGGCCGCATACAAAAGAACCTGGCGCCCATCGGGGCCAGTTTCATAGATGTCGGTGGCGAGGCGACTGCCCAGTTTCAACTGGTCAACCCGCATGCTTTGAGCCATCACGATGGCGCCCATGTTGTTACCCGGCGCTCAAGTGGAGGGACACGAGTGCCGCGCCCCTCAGATCCGCACTTCTCGGTTGGGGCGGCCGAAATTGACCCCCATCCGTTCGGCATAGCGGACCGTTTGTCCTTCCGGGTCCACGTTCTTCTCACGACCCACCACTTCCGAGAAAGGCCGGGCGATGATCTCACCCCCCTCCAGCACGGCCAGATGGTTGAAACGCCCCTTGGCGATCATGCCCGCCGCCTTGATCCCGAACTTGGTGGCCAGGATGCGATCAAAGGCGATGGGCGATCCACCCCGCTGGATGTGCCCCAGGACCGTGGACCGGCATTCCAGCCCGGTCTGCTCATGTACTTTATCGGCAAGCCAATCCCCAATTCCACCCAGGCGCTCGTTGGCGTAGGTTCCCTCGGTGACATGCCGCATGACATGCAGCTCCCCGTCCTTCTCGCGGGCGCCCTCTGCCACCACGATGATGGAGAAGCTGGAACCCCGCCGGTTGCGCCGCAGGACGGCGTCCACCACCTCCTGCAGATCAAAGGGGATCTCCGGCAAGAGGATGACGTCGGCGTCGCCGGCGATGCCGGCCATGAGGGAGATCCAGCCGGCATAGCGACCCATCAGCTCCAGGATCATCACCCGATGGTGGCTGGCCGCCGTCGTCTGCAGGCGGTCCAGCGCCTCCATCGCCGTCTGCACGGCCGTGTGGAAGCCGAAGGTCAGCTCGGTGCCGGCCAGGTCGTTGTCGATGGTCTTGGGCACACCCACCACGGGAAGGCCCAGCTCGCCCAATTCGGCGGCGATCTTCATCGTGCCTTCACCGCCGATGCAGACGAGGGCGTCGAGGCCCAGGTAATGGAAATTCTTGACGAGCAAGGGCCGCAGGTCCTCCACCACCGCCTGGCCGTTGCGCACCACCGAGCGGGAGAAAGGATTGCCGTGGGAGGCGGCCCCCAGCACCGTCCCCCCCCGCGACAGCAGGCCCCGCACCTGGTCCAGGCCCAGCGGCACCACGCGCGTCGTGTCCACCAGGCCTTCCAGCCCGTTGAGCAGCCCCACCACCTCCCAGCGGTACTTGAGGATGGCGGCCTTGGTGAGGCCGCGGATGACGGCATTGAGGCCGGGGGCATCCCCGCCGCTGGTGGAGATGGCGATGCGATGGATGTCACGGGCGGTGGTGGTGGGCACCTGCTCCTCCTGTGCTGGTGTGCTGTCGCGGCGTGACCTGGATCACGCGGCGGCAAGTTAGTGAACTGCGAAGCGCGCAAGGGACCCTGCTCTAGCAAGATCAGCTTGAGGAGGATCCGGCGGATCGCCGCGTCGGGCCGTGGCCGTTTGCCATTCCCCACCTCCGGCGATAGATTGCCAACCGTTTGCACCGAAAGGCCCTGCATGTACCTGCCCAACCGCCTGCGTCCCCGCCGTCTCAGCACGAGGGAGGTACGAGTGGGCGACCTGGGGATCGGCGGCGTCAATCCGATCCGCGTCCAGTCCATGACCACCACCCCCACCCAGGACGTGTCCGCCACCGTGGCGCAATGCCTGGTCCTGGCCAAAGCCGGTTGTGAGCTGGTGCGCATCACGGCGCCCACCGTCGCCGACGCCGAGGCCCTGGGCGAGATCCGGCGCCACCTCCGCCGCCAGGGGTGCCGCGTCCCCCTCTGCGCCGACATCCACTTCAGCCCGCGTGCCGCCCTCGAGGCCGCCCGCCATGTGGAGAAAGTGCGGATCAACCCCGGCAACTTCTCGGGCCGCCCCGGCCGGGAGCTGAAAGAGATCTCCGAGCGGGAGTTCGAGCAGGGCCGCGAGGAGGCGCGCGAGGCCTTCCGGCCCCTCCTCAAGCTGCTCAAGCAGGAGGGCCGGGCCCTGCGCATCGGGGTCAACCACGGCAGCCTGTCCCAGCGCATGGTCTACCGCTACGGCGACACCACCACCGGCA
Organism: bacterium; assembly: GCA_030685015.1. Lineage (NCBI taxonomy): Bacteria > bacterium. The sequence continues at coordinate 27,213 of JAUXWS010000047.1, read as the reverse complement.
TGGTGGAGAGCGCTCTCGAGTACCTGGCCTTCTGCCGCGAGGAGGGCTACCACGACGTCGTCCTCTCCATGAAGGCGAGCAAGGTCCGCGTCATGATCTACGCCTACCGGGAGCTGGTGGAAGCCATGCGCGAGCAGGAGAACCACTATCCCCTGCATCTGGGTGTGACCGAGGCCGGCGGCGGCGTCGAAGGCATCCTGAAGAGCGCCCAGGGCATCGGCGCCCTGCTCGAGGACGGCCTGGGCGACACCATCCGCGTCTCCCTGACCGATCCGCCCGAGATGGAGATCTCTCCGGCGCGGGCCCTGGCCGACCTCTACTCGCGACCACGACCCGACACGCGCCTGGACTTCCCGGAATGCGGGCATGACTGGCTCTCGTGGAATCCGCGCCCCACCCACTTGACGGGGGACCGCCACAGCCGTTTCCGGGCCGGGGACGGCGCCGACTTCCCCGTCACTCTCCCCGAGGGCGCCCAGGACGTGCCCGGTCTCTCCCGGCTGCTGGACCAGCTGCCCCAGGCGGACAGCCTGCTGCCACGCACGCCCGGGGACGCCGCTCCCTGTTGCCGACGGGCGGCGGGCCGTCCCGTCAGCTTGGTGCGCTCCGACGTGGTGGAGCCCAACGTGGTGCGCCGCATCATCCCCGTGGAAGTGATCCAGGACGATGTCTCAAGCTGGGTGCCCATGATCCAGGACGTGGACGAGATCCTCCAGTTCCACCTCGTGACGCGCCAGCTGCCCCAGATCAACAGCCTGCTGCGCTTCATCCATGAACGCTTCCCGGCGGGCCGCACCCTCCTTTCCATCGAGAGCGAGCATCCCGTCGTCAGTTACCGCCTGCTCGACCTCGCCTTGCGCCGCCTGGGCAGCCGCATTCCCCTGGATTTCCTCGCCACCCGGGAGATGTGCAAGGACCCCATCGCCCTCGCCTCCATGCTCGGTTCCCTCCTCGCCGACGGCATCGTGCACAGCCTGACCCTGGCCGGGGACGTGGCCATGACGGGCAGCCGCCTCTTCGCCTTCACCGTGCTGCAGGGCGCGGGGGCGCGCCTCTTCGCCACCGAGTATGTCAGTTGCCCTGGCTGCGGGCGCACCCTCTTCGAGCTGGAGCCCACCACCGCCCTGATCCAGGAGGCGACGCGCCACCTGACCGGCCTGAAGATTGCCGTGATGGGCTGCATCGTGAATGGGCCGGGCGAGATGGCCGACGCCGATTTCGGTTACGTGGGCAGCGCCCCCGGCCGCATCGATCTCTACGTGGGCCGGGAGGTGGTGAAGCGCAACGTGCTCCAGGAGGAGGCGGTGGAGCAGCTCATCGCCCTCATCCGCGAGCAGGGGCGGTGGGTGGAACCCTGACCTCTCAACGTCCACTCGGCCTGCACAATTGCCCCTATCGAACACGGTTGTGTCACGCCAGGCGGCCCAAAGCAGGGCATGGGGGCAGCTACCCCTTCCGGCCTTCGCCCGTGGAGCGGGGGAAGGTGGCAGGCGGTGAACCCCCATCCCGGCCTTCCCCCTTGCAGGGGGAAGGGGGCGCGGTCCGCATATGTGCAGATTCACAGCTTTTGCCAGGATGACACGAGGTGGATCCCAAGGTGATCAGAGACCCAGCAGGCGGCCGATCTGGAAGACGCCGAAGGTGAGGATCCAGGCCAGGGCGGTGAGACCCAGCAGTTGAAACCAGGCCCAGCGCAGGCTGCCCGCCTCCCGCGCCGTGACGGCGAAGGTGCTCATGCAGGGGGTGGAGACCAGGGCGAACAACATGATGCAGAAGCCCACCAGCGGCGTGTAGCGCTTCTGCAGCTCCCGGCGCAGGCTTTCGCTGCCGGGCTCGGTCTCACCCAGGGCATAGACCACGCCCAGCTGGGCCACAAAGAGCTCCTTGGCGGCAAAGGCTCCCAGCATGCTGCTGGAGATGCGCCAGTCGAAGCCCAGGGGCGCCATGACCGGAGTCAGGGCCTGCCCGACCCGCCCCAATAGCGAAGCCTCCAGCGCGCGTTCCGCCTCCCGGTTCTTCCATTGCCGCACCGCCTCCTCATCGCCGGCCAGCTGCGCCTGCGCCATGGCCTGGTCAAGGACGGAGTCGGGACGCGGGGCGGGCCAGGAGGCCATCGCCCAGAGCAGGATGGAGACGCCGAGGATGAGGGTGCCGGCCTTGCGCAGGTAAAGCCAGGCCCGCAGCCGCACCTGGCTCCAGAGTCCCAGCAGGGTGGGCCACTTGTAGGGGGGCAGTTCCATCACGAAGGGACTCTGCTCCCCCTTCAGCACCGAGATGCGCAGCAGCTTGGCCATGCCCACGGCCAGCAGGACACCGATGGCATAAATGAGGAAAAGCATGCGGCCATGGGTCGAGGCCGGGAAGAAGGCGGGGATGATGAGCAGGTAGATGGGCAGCCGGGCGCCGCAGCTCATGAGGGGCAGCACCAGCATGGTGAGCAGCCGGTCGCGCTGGTTCTCCAACACGCGGGTGCCCATGATGCCGGGAATGCTGCAGCCGAAGCCGGTCAAGAGCGGGATGAAGCTCTTGCCGTGGAGGCCGATGCGCTCCATCAGCCGGTCCATCAGGAAGGCCGCCCGCGCCATGTAGCCGGTGTCCTCCATCAGGGTCAGGCCGAAGAAGAGCAGGATGATGTTGGGCAGGAAGACGAGCACGCCGCCCACGCCGCCGATCACGCCGTCCAGGACGAGACTCTTGAGCAGGACCGCCTGCGGCCAGGGCCAGTGGGCATCGATCAAACCGGAGAGCAGGGCGAAGCCGTCCTCGATCCAGCCCATGGGCGTTTCGCCCAGGGTGAAGGTCAGCTCGAAGATGAGGTACATGAGGCCCAGGAAGATGGGCAGTCCCAGCCAGCGATGCAGCAGCAGCTGGTCTGTCAGGTCGCTGCGGTGGCGGCGACCCGGTTCCGGACCCACCGGCCGGCAGCTCTCGATCAGCTCCTGGATGGCGGCGTGGCGGCGCGTGGCCAGAGCCAGCTCCACGCTTTGTCCCAGCTTCGCCTCGATGCCGGCCTGCAGGCGGGCCAGCAAGGCCGTCAGCGCCGCCGCATCCGCCCCCCGACGCACCGCCAGATCGTGGGCGTGGCTCTCTCCCTCCAGCAGGCGCAGGGCCAGCCACCGGACCGGAACCGGGCCATCACCGGCCTTGCCCAGACAGCCGACCACCTCGGCCAGGGCCGTCTCGATGACGGCTCCATAACGGATGGGGCCGGGCGGGAGGGGGGCCTCCAGCGTCCGCGCGATGGCGGCCTTCAAGCGGCCCAGTCCCAGTGCCTGGTGACCGGCGACGGCCACCACGGGCACGCCCAGACGACGCCCCAACTCCTCCAGGTCCAGGCGATGGCCACGCCGCCAAGCCACGTCCAGCATGTTGGCGGCCAGCACCAGGGGCAGGCCCAGTTCGAGCAACTGGGTGGCCAGATAGAGATTGCGCTGCAGGTTGGAGGCGTCCAGCACGTCCACCACCAGATCGGGACGCTCCTCCACCAGCACATCCCGCGCCACGATCTCCTCGATGGAGTAGGCGCTGAGGGAGTAGGTGCCAGGGAGATCCACCACGGTCCAGGTCCAGCGGCCGAAGCGCGTCCGGCCCTCTTTGCGCTCCACCGTCACGCCGGGGAAGTTGGCCACATGCTGGGTTGAGCCGGTCAAGCCGTTGAAGACAGACGTCTTGCCGGAGTTGGGGTTGCCCGCCAGGGCCACCACCGCTGTGCGCGGCTCCCCGGCGGGCGGCGCCAGGTCGGGATCCTGGGCCGCGGGTTCGCGCAGGTAATGGCAGGGTTCGGTCGCCGTGCGGGTCAAGGCATCCAACCAGGCCGGCAGTTTCACTGCGGCATTCCACAAGTCGACCTTGCGCCGCCGGGGCAAGCCGCACAGCCCGAGCAGGCCCTCCCGCGCCGCTGGTCCGCGCCTGGTCCTGCCGCGTTGGAAAGGATGGGTCCCTCATGCTCGGAGCCCAAACCCTGTCGCACCAGCCAGACGGCCCCCGCCAGGGCCAGGGCGATCACGACCTGCTCAAACATGGATTGCCAGCGGTCGCACATGGACGCGCAGGGCCTCGGCCTTGCGCAGGGAGAGATGATAGTCCATCACCTGAAGCTCCAGGGGATCCCCCAGCGGAGCCACGCGCAACATGCGCACATGCTGCCCCGGCACGACACCCATGTCGGCCAGGCGGCGGGAAATGGCGCCGCCGCCGTCCACCTGCATGATGAGGGCTTCTTCGCCGGGCTTGAGACTCGCCAGTGTCATGGATGTCTGCTCAACTTTGGTGCGCCAAACATAGTGTCTATCGACCTGATATTCTATGGACTTTAGCGAAAAGTGGCAAGAATTTAACGCGCAGCTTTGCTTGAGGCCAGCCCCTCCGCAACCATTGCAACCATTGACTTTCTTGCTTGACACCACCCGATGGCATTTGTACAAGAACGGGCAGAGCTGCCCGACTTCGCAGACCCGTTGCCAGTCTTGTTTGCATCCACATCAGCTGGTACGAGAGTGAGAGCAACACCTCCCGGGGGCCAGCTCCAAGCCGTGGACAGCTCCGGCCAGCCCTTCCACTTCACCGCCGACACTGGTGGTGTGGGCAGCTTGGGCGGATTCCGCATGGGCAACAACGCCGACACGGCCTGGTGGCTGTGGTTGACATGGGTTCCGCCAAGATCCCGGGTAAAGGCGGCCGGTAGGGCGCTTGACCGAAGGGATAGGCCGGTGCGACCTGGAAGAAGCGGATCCAGTCCAGGCAGGGGTGTCAGCGAAGGGAGGCCCGGCGCTTCTCAACCTGGGCTCGCCAAAGCAAGGCCTCCCGCTGTTCCGGCCAAGCCGCCAGGGAGCGCTCGCAGGCGGCCAGAGCCGTGACGGTGTCACCCATCAGGGCCTGGGTGCGGGCGCCAAGATACTCGGCCCGGGCCAGATCGCGACTGCGCGCGGCAGTCCAGGTGAAGACCCAGGCGGCGTAGGGTTCCAGGTCGGCCATGGTCGGGCCTTGGCTGCGCATGCGCGCCAACCGGGAGCTGTCCGGATCCAGGGTCTTCGGCACACGGCTCAGCAACATGCCGGACAGCAGTCCGGGAAAGCTCAGGGTCGCCTCCTTCGCCTGCTCCAATGCGGCCAGGGCCTCCTCCAGCCGCCCGCTTTCCAAGAAGAGATAGGCGGATCGGTTCCAGGACTGGGCGGGATAGGGTGATTGCTCGGCGCTGCGACGGTACCAGGCGGCGGCTGTGGCCAAGTCGCCCGCGCGCTCGGCGATCTCGCCCAGATAGTGGGTCGTGACCTCCTCTTCGCCAGGATTCAGGCGCAACTGGTCTTCAAAGACGCGCCGGGCCTCCTCCAGCCGCCCCTGCTTGAGATACACGATTCCCAGGTTGCCGCGCGCGCCATGCAGATCCGGCTGCTTGCCCAGGGACTGCAGGTAGGCTGTGGCCGCCCGGCCCAGTTGACCGGATCGCAAGAGGACATCGCCCTGATCCTTGACGGTTTCCGCCTCCGACAGGCGGCCGGGTTCCACCCAGCGCATGAACCAGGCTGGTTCCACCCATGAGAGCAGGGCGAGGCCGCCCAGCAACAGCCAGCAGGCGCCAATGGCCGCCCCCATGGAGCGATCCCCCGCCTGCACCCTTTCCACCGGGCCGGGGGAGGTGGCGTCATCCGGACGCTTGGCCATGGGACCTTCTCCTCAGCAGCCCGTGTGCACGACGAAGGTGACGCGGCGTCCCTCGTCGCGCAGGCGGTTGTACACGGCCACGGCCTGGGTCGTGGGCAGGACGATCACCTGGACGGCCCGGTCCTCTTCCAGATCAGGCAGGAACTGAACGGGAAAGGGCTCGGGAAAGCCTTGTCCTCCCCGGCCCTTCATGCCGCTGCCGATGAGCAGGATGTGGCTGGTCTGCCGGACCAGGGTCTGCTGGTCCCGCTTGTTGAAGCTGTGCTTCTTGTCGATCGGCCGGAAGCTGCCGTCCTCATGGATGAGCAGATCCGCCAAGGGCACGGGCACGCCGCTGTAGACGACCCGATGGCGCCCCACGTGGTGGACGCGGCCCCGGGGCTGGCGGGCCACCATCCACGCCTGCAGGGCTGCCAGCGTCAGCATGAGGCCCAGCGCGGCCCAGCGCCACCCGGGCTTTCCCAACAGGTGGACGAGCAGGAAGAGGGCGATGAAAGCCCCCGCGCTGATGGCCAGCACGTAGCCCACATAGGCCGCATCCGTGAACAGCGAACCGACGGAGAGGAAGATGAAGGCGAAGAGCAGGGCGTAGACCAACTGGGGGAAGGCCGCGCACCTGTAATCCCGCAAGCGGGGCCGGGCGAGTCGGAAACCTTCCCTTCTGAGGGCCGGCCACGCCTCATGCAGGGTCACGGCCGAGAGGCCGATGGCGGCCCCCCACCCATCCTTGCCGATGTCGCCCACATCGAAGATGCGCGTGGAGATGATCACTTGCACACCCTCGTCCATGGCCGACAGGGCAAGTGCGGTGGCCAGGCCCGGCACAATGATCCGTTCCGCCGACAGGCCCCGGCGCTGGGCCGCCCGCCAGAACAGAAGGGCGAAGATGCCGTAGGCGATGGTGTGCCAGTTGTGCTGCAGGTCGGTGGCGGTGTGTCCGAAATAGTAGTCGGAGACCTGCTGGCCGGCCGCCCACAGCAACCCCACCAGGAGCAGCACGGGCAGGGTGCGACGATTCAGACGCCGGCGCGCCAGCCACAGTCCGACCGCCGCCAGCAGCGCTGCCAACAGCGGCACAAGCAGCAGAGGCTGTCCGAACAGGTCCACCCTGAAGCGCGAGAACTCCCCGATGGCCCCTTGCAGATAGTTCCGCAACAGCAGGAAGGGCGTGAGGACTAGCAGCAGCGCATAGAGCGCCGCATGCACTTCCGGCCGCGTCCAAGACGGCGCAAGCTTCATCATCCGTTGTACTGCATTGTTGTTGGTGCTGTTGTGACGGGCGCAAGGAAGTAAAGTTGTGGCATTTTCAACAGGTGGGCGGAACCGTCTTTCGGGCAAGGGGAGCAGGGCGGACGGGTGGCCAGTAGTCGATGGATGGTGGTCGAGTCAGGCCGGCACGGCTCTCAGCGTCCGGGCAGGTAATCCACCATGCTGGCGTTGATGGCGCCAATGAAGATCTTGGACTTCATGCGAACGGGAATGCGACGCTCATCGGCGGTCAGCCAGATGAAAACCTCGCCCTTGGCCTTGAAAAGGCCCTCGCCCAGCAGGATGGGCTGGATCATGTAGCAGTCGAACTCGCCATGCTTCAGCTTGATCGTCTCCCGCGCCAGCACGCGGATGGCCAGGCGGTAGGCCTTCAGATCGTCCACGGCCTCCACCTCGATGACCTTGCCCACGCTCAAGGGTTGGGTGCGCACCCAGTAGAAAGCGGAAAGGACATCCTGCACGGGGCCGCGGATGCGCAGAGTGTCGGTGGCCTGTCCATCTTTGCGTTTCACCACGAGGCCGTTCTCGGGCTGGATGGAGTAATCGCGCTCTTTCCTGTAGGTGCCCTCATGCAAGTTCTTGTGCAAGCCGCGACTGAAGAGGCCCTTGACATCCATCCAGGTGACAACCCTGTCCCGCACCGGATAGAGCTTGCTCAGCACATCGTTGGATTGCGCCTGGCTCTGGATCTTCCAGCAGAGGTGGCCGTTCAGGCGCACGGTGTCCAGCACGGAGAGCGAACTGCTGCCGGCGTTGATCAGGCCCCAACCGACACTGAAGGTGATCTTCTCCCCCACCGAGAAGGGAGTCTTGGCGGGAGTGGCCGCCGGCAGGGGTGTGGCGACCAGAAGCACAAGCATGGCCAGCAGGATGCTGGAGATCCGCCGCGTCATGGGAAGTACTCCAGAAGACGGTCCAGCCGGGCGGCATCCATCGCCCCCGGGCGCAGGAGGCGGGGCGGGCGGCAACGGAGGTCCACCACCGTGCTTTCCCGCCCCAGAGGGGATTCGCCCGGCCAGATGAAGGCCAGGTGTCCAGCCAGGGTGGCGTCCAGCTCGCGCACCCACCGAATGGCGGACTGCCCGGAGATGTTGGCCGAGCTAAGCGCCAGCGGCCAGGGCAAGCCATCGAGCAGGGCCGAACAAGGGGACGGACCGGGCAAGCGCAGGCCGACGGACTCGGACCAGGCTGGCTCGAAAGCGCCCAGCGCCTCCGAACCTGGCACGACGAAAGTGAGCGGACCCGGCAGGACCCTTTCCAACCAGTCACGCAGGGGAAGGATGGCGGGCAGCCAGCCGACGGCCTGGTCCAGGTCGCGGAAAGCGACGGACAGGGACTTGCCGGGGGGGCGGCCCTTGATCTGCTTGAGGGTGGCCAGGGCCTGGGGAAGGTCTGCCCGGCAGGCCAATCCGGGTACCGTGTCCACCGGGAGGCAGGCCAGTCCGCCTTCGGCCAATTGGGCAAGGGCGGCAGGCACAAGGCGGATGGCGGGTGGCATCACGGGCAAGAGACCCTGCTCAAGCCTTGGGCTGCTTGTCTTCTCCCGGCTCGTCAAGCTCTTTCTTGACGCTGTCGATCTCGCCGCGCAGGCCACGCTTGAATTCCGTGATGGCGCCGCCCAGGCTGCGCGCCACGTCGGGGATCTTCTTGGCGCCGAAGAGCAGGAGAATGGCGAGAAAGATGACGATCCCCTCGCCCCAGCCGATGCCCATCATGTTGGCCTCCTAAACTTTGCGGCTTGCTTCCAGGATTTGCCGCATCTCGGCCTCGCTGCCGGCGGCGAGCAGACACTGCCGGAATTCCGGCGCCTTCAACAGGCTGGACAGTTTTGCCACCAGCTTCAGATACTGCGTGATGCAGTGATCTGGAACACCGAAGAGGAAGAAGAGGCGGGCCGGGCCGTCGGCCGCACCGAAGTCGATGGGGTGGCGGCTGCGCCCGACCACCAGCACAATCTCCTCGACGGCCGTGCTCCGGGCGTGGGGCAGGGCGCACCCGTTCTCCAGGCCGGTGGGCGTCTCCTGCTCCCGCCTGATCAGTTGCCGGGTGAAAGCCTCCAGATCCACCACGTCCGGACAATCCGCCAGTGTGCCGGCCAGGTTCCGGATGAGGGTCGTCCGGTCCTCACCCTCAGCGTCAAGCACGACGGCATATGGTGATGGAAATGTATAGGACATGGCAACGTTCCGACCTGCTGTGATCACGGTTTCAACTGGTTCCCAGCCATTCCGTGGATGAAGCGTGGAAGGTAGGATATCCTTGCCGCCAGCCCAAAGACCGGAGCCATGCCTTTGCCGGAAATGCAAGGCAGCGTGACCCTTGCGCGCGGTGCTCAACAAGTCCTTCGGTCTCCCGAGCTCATGCTGTATGATCCTGTGACTCCACCTGCACCTGTGTCGCAATCCACGCAGGCCGCTTTGGATCACGGTGTGCATCCATGCGAAGAAATAGTGCCCCAGGTGTTCCAGGCGAAAAGTGGATCAGCCTGTTGACAATGCCTGCAACCCACCATAGATTTGTGCTCTTCGCGCCGGGGTGGCGGAATTGGTAGACGCGCACGTTTCAGGTGCGTGTGTCCGTTTGGACATGCGGGTTCAAGTCCCGCCCCCGGTATGGATTGAAGCAACAGGAAGAGGCCATGGCGCATCACAAGTCGTGCATCAAGCGGATCCGCACCAGCGGCGAGGCCAATGAGCGCAATCGGCAGTACCGCTCCCGGATGCGCACGGAGATCAAGAAGCTCCGGGGCATCGCCCAGCGGGAAGAGGCGGAGCAGCATTTGCGTCAGGTGACCAGCCTCTTGGACCGGTTGGTGACGAAGGGCGTGATCAAAGCGAATGCGGCCTCGAACCGCAAGAGCGCCCTGACCCGCTTCGTCAACACCCTCTGATCCTGCTTCAGCCAGTGCAGAAAGGGCCATCCCGCGGATGGCCCTTTTTTCGTGGGTGCCCTCCTGGCGGCGAGGGTGCCGGCGGCTTTGCCGGCGCCCCTCAGCGCCGGTGAAAAACCGGTCCGGCCGGGGTGTCCTTCACCAGCCAGCCCTTGGATTCAATCTCCTGGCGCAAGCGGTCGGCCTCGGCGAAGTTGCGATCCCGCTTGGCGGCGGTGCGGCGCTCGACCAGCGTGCGGATCCGGCACTCCTCCTCCTCGTCGCACTCCTCGCACAGCACGTCGAGCACGGTGTCCACCTGCTGCAACCAGTCCTTCATGGAGGCCAGTTCGGCGGCGTCGGGCAGGCCACGGTCAAGCAAGCCATTCACCTCACGCACCCAGATGAACAAATGACCCAGGGCGCCGGCCAGATTGAGGTCGTCCTCCAGGGCGGTCTTGAATTCGGCGCGACAGGCCTCCGTGCCCGCCCCACAGCGTCCCCCGGAGCCAGGACCCGCCGCGGCGGTGTCCAGGCGTCGATGCAGGTCGCGCAGGCGCCGGATGGCCTGGGCGCTGGCCTCGATGCCCTCGAAGGAGAAGTTGAGTTGGGCCCGGTAATGCACCGAGAGAAGGGTGTAGCGGATGGCAACAGGATCCAGGCCTTTGTCCAGCAGGTCGCGCAGGGTATAGAAGTTGCCCAGGCTCTTGGACATCTTCTTGCCTTCCACCAGCAGGAACTCGCTGTGCAGCCAGGTGCCGACGAAGGGTCCGCCCGTGGCGCAGCAACTCTGGGCGATCTCGTTCTCGTGGTGCGGGAAGCGATTGTCCACGCCCCCCGTATGGATGTCGAAATGCTCCCCCAGGTACTTCATGCTCATGGCCGAGCATTCGACGTGCCAGCCCGGCCGTCCTCGTCCCAGGGGCGTGTCCCAATAGACCGGCCCGTCCTCGGGTGACCAGGCCTTCCACAAGGCGAAGTCCCTCACGTCCTCCTTCTCGTACTCGTCGCTGTCCACGCGACCGCCCACCCTCATCTGTTCCGGATTGAGGTTGGCCAGGCGGCCATAGCCCGGAAAGGACGACAGCCGGAAGTAGATCGATCCATTGTCCTCGTAGGTGTGGCCCCGTTCCCGCAGCCGCTGGATGAGGTCCACCATCTCCGCGATATGGTCGGTGGCGGCCGGGTAGAACTCGGCCCGCTGGATGCGCAGGGTGTCCAGATCCTCGAAGAAAGCCTGCTTGTAGCGGGCGGTGAACTCGGCCAGGCTTTCGCCCGCCTCGCGGGAGCCGCGGATGGTCTTGTCATCCACGTCGGTGAAGTTCATCACCTGGGTCACCTGGTAGCCCAGGAAGGCCAGCGCGCGCCGCAGCAGGTCCTCGAAGACGAAGGTCCGGAAATTGCCGATGTGGGCATAGTTGTAGACGGTGGGTCCGCAGGTGTAGAGGCCGACCTGCCCCGGTTTGAGGGGCACGAAGTCCTCCCGACGTCGGGTCAGGCTGTTGTGGAAGCGCAGGGCCATGGTCGATCGTCCTTCCGTTGTCAGTGAAGCTCAGGACCCCAGGGCGGGGTAGTCCACGCCGAAGCGCCATCGATAGTAAGGCCGCGCGGCCAGCAGGAAAAGTGCCACTCCCAGACTGATCATCGGCCAGGAGGGCAGCAGGGCCATTGCCTGGGCCGCCACCGACCAGCGCAGGACCAGGAGGGCCTCCCGCGCCTCCTCCGGCCGCGCCAGGCCCCTGGTCATGAACAGGGCCGAGGCGATGGCGGGCAGGGCGATCTGCCAGTCCCGCCCCAGCAGGGCCAGGAGGGCGGCGGCCCCCATCAAGGCCAGCGCCGTGCGCCATGTGGCGCCGGCGCCATGCACGACCGCCCAGGTCCGCTTCCCCACCGTCCGGTCGCCGGCCAGGTCCGGCACGGTCGCCAGGAGGCTGAGGGCGAGGCCGGCCAGCACCAGGGGCAGCACCAGCGGCAAGGCCAGGAGGAGGCCGGCCGATCCGGCCAAGGCCGCGCCTTGCAGAATGAGCAGCGCATAGGCGGGTCCGGCCAACAGGGGTGCCAGATAAGGCCGGTCCTTGGCGCGCAGGGGCGGCAGGTTGTAGCCCAAGCCGGCAATGGCCCCGAAGGCCAGACCGGCGAGCAGATGGCCGCGGCCCAGCTTCCAGGCTGCCAGAAGCCCTCCCGCCGCCAGCAGCGCCGCCACCAGCCGCGCCTCCCGCCCGCTGGCCAGCCCACGGGTCAGGGTCTCGCACTTGCGGTTCAGCCGATCGCCCGCCAAGTCGTGCACCTGGTTGTAGGCGAAGGCGGCGCCCGCCAGCCCCGCGCACTGGATCAACAGCAGCCAGAGACGCGGGTCGTCCTCCGCCAAGCCGCGCGCGCCGGCCAGGGGGAAAATCCAGACGACGGCGACCAGCACCGGCCTGGCCAGGAAGAAAAGGTCGAGCAGGTGGCCCAGGGATCCCCCCATGCGTGGACGACGGAGCAGAAGGTAGAAAAAAGCCCCGCGCGGCGACGCCGCGCGGGGCTTGGGCAATGATCAGCCTCGCGTTACTTGACGAGGGTGAGTCGGGTCACAAGCCTTCGGCCCTCCGCCTCCAGCACGGCCAGGTAGACGCCGCTGCCATGCCCGGTGGCATGCCAGACCGCCTCCTGGCTTCCGGCCAGGCTCCAGCCGTCCACCAGGACGGCCACCTGGGCGCCGCGCAGATCCACGATGGTCAAGCGGGCGTGACCAGCCTTCTCCAGCACGAAGGGCAGGTGGGTGCTGGGATTGAAGGGATTGGGGAAGGCGGGACCAAGGGCGAAGCGGGCCGGGACCAGCTCCGCCAGATCCGTGAAGTCCAGCTCCCACCGGCAGGACTCGCCGCCCGGATTGAGGGAAACCGTGCCGTCGCTGAGTTCGGCGTGGAGGTTGATGGCCCCGTCGATCAGGTCGGCGGGGGGCGCGGGCAGACTCCAGGCCCGCAGCGTGTCGGCCCCGACCGAGAACGGATGGGAGGAGACGGCCAGATCGTCGATGTACCAGGTCAGGGTCAGCCTGTCCTGGTCCACATCGGCCACGTCCAGCAGGATGCCGCCATTGAGCAGCAGGGTGCGGAAGGCGGCGGGATTGTCCACCAGTCCGCAGTTCCAGCTCCCGTAGGGCATGGCATAGGGGGCGTCGTTGACCGGCTGCACGTTGACCTGGAAGCTGGCCTGGGCCACGGCGCGATCCTCGCCGTCGTCCACCGAGATCGTCACGGTCGCCATGCCGTGCCAGTCGGCGGCGGGCTCCAGCCGCAGTTGACCGCTCTCCTCCAGCCAGGCCACGGCCACTTCGGCACGATCGCAGCTGAACTCCACACTGTAGAGGTCGTTGTCCAGGTCGCTGATCACCACGTCCACCAGATGGACCGTGTCCTCATTGAAGCGCTGGACCGCCAGCGGGGCGATGACCGGGGCGTCATTGACGGCGGACACCTGCACCGTGATCTGGCGCTCCACGCAGGCCTCGTCGTCCGCGTAGCCGTCACAGGCGCGGATCGTGATCTGCGTCTGGCCGTGCCAGTCCGGCGCCGGCACCAGACGCAGGATCGCGTCGGCGGCCAGCCATTGCGCGGCCACCTCGTTGCTGTCGGCTTCAACGGTCACCTCGAGGGCGGGACCATCCACATCGAGGATGGGGTAGTCCAGCTCCAGCCAGACATCCTCGTTCAGCTCCACGAGCATCAGGTCGGGCAGAACGGGGGCATCGTTGACCGGAGTCACCGTGACGGTGAAGGTGACCGAGCTGCGGTTCACGCCGCTGAGGTCCGCCGCCGTCAACTTGACGCGCGTGGCCCCGTACCAGTCCTGGGCAGGCGTGAGCAGAAGCTGGCTGCTCTCCGGGTGCCAGGTCACGGTCAGTTCGCTGCGCTCCGGGTCCACCGTCACCAGGATCTCATCCTGGTCGCTGTCATACACCACGAGGTCGAGCCAGGCGGGGGTATCCTCGATCATGACCAGATCGGCCGGCTGCTCGATCACGGGCGCGTCATCGACGTCAAGCACGGTCACGGTCAGGACCGCCTCCACGCACGCCTCGATGGGCTGATGACCGTCGCAGGCCCGCACCGACACCTGGGCCGTTCCGAACCAATCGGGCGCCGGCACGAGGCTCAATTCGGCCGTCCCGGACAACCACTGGACCTCCAGATTCTCGGTGTCGCTCCACACCAGGACTGTCAAGGCGGGGCCATCCACATCGTAGATGACATAGGGCACGAGGACCGGCTCGTCTTCCACCATGTCCACCTGCGTCAGCTCGGGCAGGACCGGCGGGTCGTTGACCGGCGCCACCACGACCGGGAAGCTCTCCGTGGCCGTTCCGCCGTCCAGGTCATCCACCAGCACGGTCACCGTCGCCGTGCCGTGCCAGTCCGGCGCCGGCAGGAAGCTCAGCTCGGCCGTCCCGGACAACCACTGGACCTCCAGGTTGTCGTCGTCGCTCCAGACCGAGAGGTTCAGCGCGGGGCCGTCCACGTCCACGACGACATAGGGCACAAGGGCAGGCTCGTCCTCGAGCAGGTCGACCTGCGCCAGTCCGGGCAGGACGGGCGGGTCGTTGACCGGCGTCACAAGGGCCAGGAAGCTCACGGTGACCAATCCGCCGTCCTGGTCATCCACCAGCACGGTGACCGTCGCCGTGCCATGCCAATCCGGCGCGGGCTGCAAGCGGATGTGGCCGCCGGCCGGCTGCCAGGACGCCTGCAGGTTGTCGTCGTCACTGGCGACCTGGACCAGCAGCTCGGCCGAATCGATGTCGCTGACATCCAGCTCCACCAGGAGCGTGGCATCCTCCGGGAACTCCACATCCGCCAGCGGGCCGACAACCGGCAGGTCGTTGACGGAATGCACGGTCACCGCCACCTCGCCCGTGACGCAGGCCTCAGGCTCGTGGCCGTCGCAGGCGAGCACCGTCACCACAGCCACGCCGTGCCAGTCCGGGGCCGGCTCCAGGAGCAGTTCCTGCGTGTCCGGCAACCAGGCGGCCGTCAGCATGGGATCGCTGCTCTCCACCAGGACGGCGAGCGTCGGGCCATCCACGTCGTGGATCGGGAAGGGGCTGAGGAGCAGTCCATCCTCCTCCAGCTCCAGCGCATGGATCTCCGCCAGCACGGGCGGATCGTTGACGGCGGCCAGCTCAACGGACAGCAGGGCCGTGACCTGGCAGCTTCCGTCGGTGATGCACAACTCCAGTTGGGCCGCGCCATGGAAGTCGGGTGGAGGAGTCAGGGTGAGAGCGCCGGTGGCCTCGTCCCAGTCCGCCAGGAATCCGGCCTCGCCTCCGCTGATGCCGCAGAAGCTGATCAGCGGGCTGTCCACGTCGCTCCAGCCCGCCAGGAGATCCGGCACCACCAGGGGGGTGTCCTCCGTGCCGACCTGCAGGTCCCACGGGTCGTCCGCCACAGGGCAGTCGTTGACCGGCAGCACGGACACGCTGAGGCCGGAGTTGATCACACAGTCCTCGTCCGTGGCCTGGAAGGTGAGCATGCCGTTCCCATGGAAGTTCGCGGGCGTGCAGAGCCGCCACCCGTTCGCCACCACCTCGACCGTGCCGATGGTGAAATTGGGGTTCATGAAGATGAGGGTGTCACCCTCCCAGGCCCAGTCCGGGTCGTTGAAGACGCTGCGCAGCTGGGCGAAGGTGATGTTCAGGCACACATCCTCGGGCGTCGTCAGGGGAGGCTGCGGCGTGGAGTTGAGCTGCACGGGGCAGTCGTTGACGGGAGTCACGGTGACCATGAACTGCTCCGTGTCCACGGTGCGGGCCCCGTCGGAGTCGTCCACGCCGAAGGTCACGTAGGTGGCCCCGTTCCAGTTGGGTACGGGGTTGCAGTGGATCTGCATGTTCTCCTGGTCGAAGGAGACCCGCAAGTGGTTGTCCTCGACTTCGATCCAGAAGATGAGCTCGGGCGAGTCGGCGTCCGTCACCACCACGTCCACCGACAGGAAGCTATCCTCTTCCATCTCCCAGTCGGGGATGGGGTGGATGTATGGTGGATCCGCCATCGCGAGCTTGGCCAGCAGGGCGACACCCAGCATGGCAAGGGCCTGCGTCTTCATGTTCCTCTCCTCCTCATTCCGGAGCAGCTTCTCGCCTTGGCAGGTTCCACCGGCAGGATCGCACCTTCCCGCAGGTCCATGGGTGGGAGGGCGCACACAGGCCGATTGAAGGGGCGCACATGCGATCGGTGCGCACCGCTGTCCTGGACCAGGCTCCCCCCTCTTTTCGGCAAAGCCGCAGGGTGAATTCACCCAACCCGCGCTTGATGGGCCTGGAATTCTCTTTTATGTATGCAAACCTGCCGCACGGATGGTAGTAGTGGGCTTGAGGTGGAGGGACCTTGGTCAGGAGCAGGCGGGGGTGTCCAGGGAGGGGGTCACGATGCGCTCCACCCGGCCGTCGTGCAAATGGATGATGCGGCGGGCGCGGGTCGCCACCTCGGCCTCATGAGTCACCACGACCAGGGTCTGGCCCTCGCCGTGCAGGTGGTCGAAGAGGTCGAGGATCTCCCCGGCCGTGCGGCTGTCCAGGTTGCCGGTGGGCTCGTCGGCCAGCAGGAGGCTGGGCCCGGTCACCAGGGCGCGGGCAATGGCCACGCGCTGGCGCTGCCCCCCCGACAGCTGGCCCGGCCTGTGGCGGGCACGCTCGGAGAGGCCGACCCGGCGCAGGGCCTCCTCCGCCCGACGGCGCCGCTCGGGGGCGGCGACACCCTGGTAGACGAGGGGAAGCTCCACGTTCTCGACGGCATCCAGGCGGGGCAGCAGGTTGAAGGTCTGGAAGATGAAGCCGATCTCGCGCCCGCGCAGGCGGCTGAGCACGGCGTCGTCGCGCTCGTCGTGGATGGGATGGCCGGCCAGCCAGTAGGAGCCCGCCGTCGGCCGGTCGAGGCAGCCCAGCAGGTTCATCAAGGTGCTCTTGCCGCTGCCGGATGGACCCATGATGGCGGCGAAGTCGCCCTGCGGCAGCTCGAGATCCACGCCATCCAGGGCACGCACCGTCTCGCCCCCCACCTCATAATGGCGGGCCAGGGCGCAGAGTCGGATGAGGACGGTGCGCTCCATGGCCTGTCCGTGCCCCCGGGGTGAATGGGTCAGTAGCGGTAATGCTCCGGCTTGTAGGGCCCGTCCACTGGCACGCCCAGATAGTCGGCCTGCTGCGGCGACAAGGTGGTCAGGGTGACACCCAGGTGGGCCAAGTGAAGGCGTGCCACCTCCTCGTCCAGTTTCTTGGGCAGCATGTAGACGCCCAGGGCGTGATCCTCCCGGGCCAGGGCGATTTGGGCCAGCGTCTGGTTGGTGAAGGAATTGGACATGACGAAGCTGGGATGGCCCGTGGCGCAGCCCAGGTTGACCAGGCGGCCCTCGGCCAGGAGGTAGACGCCGTGGCCGTCGGGGAATTCGTAGCGGTCCACCTGGGGCTTGATGTTG
This sequence comes from bacterium, assembly GCA_030685015.1. Lineage (NCBI taxonomy): Bacteria > bacterium. Next base: position 9,962 of record JAUXWS010000047.1, on the reverse strand, counting down.
ACCTTGCGCACGCCGGGCAGCGCCTCAAGCCGGGAGACGTCGATCTCATTGTCGAAGTGCCCGATGTTGCAGACAATGGCCTGGTCCTTCATGGCCGCCATGTGGGCGGCGGTGATCACGCCCAGGTTGCCCGTGGCGGTCACGTAGATGTCCACCTCGTGGAGGGCCTGCTCCACCGTCACCACCTGGTAGCCCTCCATCGCCGCCTGGAGGGCGCAGATGGGGTCGATCTCGCTGATGAGGACGCGGGCGCCGAAACCGCGCATGCTCTGGGCGCAGCCCTTGCCCACGTCGCCGTATCCGCAGACGAGCACGGTCTTGCCCGCCACCATGACGTCGGTGGCGCGCTTGATGCCGTCGGCCAGGCTTTCCCGGCAGCCGAAGAGGTTGTCGAACTTGGATTTGGTGACGCTGTCGTTGACGTTGTAGGCGGGAAACAGCAGGCGCCCTTCTCCCATCAATTGATAAAGGCGGTGGACGCCGGTCGTTGTCTCCTCGCTGACACCGCGGATGGCGAGAGCCAGACGGGTCCACAGCGCCGGATCCTCGCCGTGGGCCGACATCAGCTCGGCGGCGAGGGCGCGCTCGTCCTCGCTCCCGGCCGGCCAGGCGGGGGCCGCGCCCGTCTCGCGCAGGGCCTTCTCCAGCTCCACGCCGCGATGCACCATCAGGGTGGCGTCGCCGCCGTCATCGACGATCTGGGTGGGGCCCAGTCCGTCTGGAAAGCAGAGGGCACGGCGCGTGCACCACCAGTACTCGGCCAGGGACTCGCCCTTCCAGGCGAAGACCGGAATGCCCGCCGCGGCGATGGCCGCCGCCGCGTGGTCCTGGGTGCTGAAGATGTTGCAGCTGGCCCAGCGCAGCTCCGCGCCCAGGGCCCTGAGCGTCTCGATGAGAACGGCTGTCTGCACGGTCATGTGAAGGCTGCCGGTGATGCGCTGCCCACGCAGGGGCTTGTCCTTGCCGTAGCGCTCGCGCACGGCCATCAGGCCCGGCATCTCCTTCTCGGCGATTTCGATCTCGCGGCGCCCGAAGGCGGCCAGGTTCATGTCCGCGACTTTGTGATCCGTCATGGTCGGCTCGTTCCTTGTTCAATAACCCTTCGTTGCCCTTGTCCCGCCCCGTCCGCCCCGTCCGCCGCGGCGGACCGGCCTTCCCCGGCCGGCGGCCACCCAGGTGTCTGTCGGGCTTGGCCACCCGCGGTCTTCATCGCCCCTGCCCGCCCGAGTTCTTCAAAGAATTCTTGCACATGCCACCAGTGTGCGCTGCGAGATCTCCGAAAATCGGTCTCGACATGGGCGCGAATCCCCTTGAAGGTCCAAGTCCGGCTGACTCCTAGCGCGACAGCTTCTTCAGCAGCCCCTCGTCCACCTGCTCCCAGGGGAACTCCTCCCGCCCGAAATGCCCGTAGGCCGAGGTGGCGGCATAGATGGGGCTGAGCAGGCCCAGGCGCTCGATCATGGCCGCCGGGCGCAGATCCACATGGCGGCGCACCAGCTTGACCAGCTGCTCATCCTTGACCTGGCTGGTACCAAAGGAGTTGACATTGATGGAGACGGGTTCGGCCACGCCGATGGCATAGGCGACCTGGATCTCGCAGCGCCGGGCAAGGCCGGCCCGGACCAGGTGCTTGGCCACCCAACGGCAGGCGTAGGCCGCGCTGCGGTCCACCTTGCTGGGGTCCTTGCCCGAGAAGGCGCCGCCGCCGTGGCGGCCCATGCCGCCGTAGGTGTCGAAAAAGATCTTGCGACCGGTGAGGCCCGCGTCGCCGTGCGGCCCGCCGATGACGAACTTGCCCGTGGGGTTGACGTGGATCGTCATGCCCTTGGCGCGCCAGTCCGGCGGAACGACCGGGTTGATGACGTGGTCGATGACCCCTTCCCGCACCTGGGCCAGCACCTCCTCATCGAAGGCGGACTGGCTCCGGCCGCGGGGCTTGGCCCTGCCCAGCCCGTCCAGATGCTGGGTGCTGACCACCACCGTCTCCACGCTGCGGGGCTGGCCGTCCACATAGCGCACACTCACCTGGGTCTTGCCGTCGGGCAGCACCCAGGGCAGGATCCCCTCCTTGCGCACGGTGCTGAGGCGGTGGGCCAGGCGGTGGGCCAGATCGATGGGCAGGGGCATCAGGCTGGCCGTCTCGTCCGTGGCATAGCCGAACATCAGGCCCTGGTCGCCCGCCCCCTGGTCCAGGCCGTTGTCCACGCCCTGTCGGATGTCGGCGCTCTGGGTGGTGATGCACAACTCCACATCGGCCCGGTCGGCATCCATGCCCCAAGCCTGGTTCGTGTAGCCGATGTCCCGCGCCGCCTGGCGGGCGATCTCCTCGTAGTCGGGAATCAGGCCTTTGCGGATGATCTGCTTGTCCAGGCTGATCTCCCCGCCGATGATCAGCCGGGTCCGGTCGTGAAAGCCCTTGACGAAGGTCTCGCAGGCGACGCGGGCCTGGGCGTCGCGGGCCAGGCAGGCGTCGAGGATGCTGTCGCTGATCCGGTCGCACATCTTGTCCGGATGCCCTTCGGTCACGCTCTCGCTTGTGAACAGATTCTGACTCATGTCAATCCTCCAGGTGGCCAGTGGACCTAGCCGTCCACTTCCGTGTTGTCCGACAAGTGCAGGGCGCGGGGCGGCTGGCGCACCATGGCGTCGCGGCCAAGCACCGCATCCTTGAGCACGACGCCCTCGAGGCGGACCCCCTCGCAGAGCAGGGAGTCCTCGATCACGGCGTCGCGGATGCTGGCGCCGTCCCCCACGCTGACATTGGGGCCGATGATGGAGCGGGAGAGCTTCACACCTTCGCCCAGGTGGACTGGGGGAATAAGCAGGCTGTCCCCTGACCGCACCGCCTCCCGCCGCTTGTCCAGCTGGTCCAGGAAATGCCGGTTGGTGGCGAGCAGGGTCTCCTTTTTGCCGCAATCGAACCAGCCCTCGATGCCCCAGGGTTCGAAGACGTGGCCCTGGTCGATCATCTGCTGCAGGGCGTCGGTGATCTGGTACTCGCCGCGGGTCTTGATCCCGTCCCGGATCATGAAGGACAGGGTGCGGCGCAGGGCATCGCCATCCTTGATGTTGTACAACCCGATGAGGGCCAGGTTGCTGCGCGGCTCGGCCGGCTTCTCCACCAGCCGCACGATACGGCCGTCGGCCAGTTCGGCCACGCCGAAGCGCCGGGGATCGGACACCTCCTTGACGCCCAGGACGGAGTGGGGCGCCGCCCGGATGGCCGCCACATCGGCCTCGAAGAGCGTGTCGCCCAGCACGATGAAGACCTCGCCGTCCCCCTCGTCCAGTCCCAGGTGGATGGCGTGGCCCAGGCCCAGCATCTCGCCCTGGGGCACGAAGCGCAGGCGCAGGCCGCTGTATTGGCGGCGCACATGCTCTTCGATCTCCGCCCCCAACCAGCCCACGATGAAGACGGCCTCCTCCAGGCCGGCCCGCACGAGGGGATCCAGGATCCAGTCGATCATGGGCCGACCGGCGATGGGGATGAGCGCTTTGGGATAGGTATGGGCCAGGGGTCTCAGCCGGGTGCCTTTGCCGGCCACGGGCAGGATGGCTTTCACCTCGTGTCCTTCCGCATTCTACATTGTGCGGCGTCGTCGTGGGACGGGCCGCCGGCCGGCTGGAAAGAGGCCGGACCTCATGTCCGGCCTTCCGGCGCCGCGAGATGAACAATGTCTGGAATCCGGGGCGCTCTTGAAACGGCCGCGCCGGCAGATTGGGCCTCACACCCAGGAGCCTGCATGACACCCAACCGCCCCCGTCCAGCCGCGCCTGAGCCGGCCAGCCGCCCGGAGCCCCTCGTCCGTGTGGACAAATGGCTGCAGGTGGCGCGCATCTTCAAGACGCGCAGCCAGGCCGGCGAGGCCATCGACGCGGGCCACGTCAAACTGGATGGAAGCCGGGTCAAGGCGGGGCACATCGTCAAACGCGGCGAGACGCTGGAGGTGATCAAGGCGTCGCGTCGCCTCTGGCTGACGGTGCTGGGCGTGGCCGAGCGCCCCTTGCCGCCGCCCGAGGCGCGGGCCCTGTACGAGCTGCGCGAAGAGGTCGAACGCCTGGAGGGTTTCAGCGATGAGCAGCGCGAGACCCTGCGGGTGATGCGGGCCATGGACCGCGCCGCCCAGGCCTCGCGCAAGGGCCTCGGTCGGCCCACCAAGAAGGATCGACGCGACCTGGGGCGTCATTGAATGGCAGCAGGCGCTTCATGGTCACCCCCCTCATCCTGGTTTGGCGAGATGGAAATCCCGGCCCGGGGCCGGGATGATCCTTGGCTGGCGTGACGCGCGGCCCTTGCCGCGAACACCATGACGGACCCGGGAGCGCTGGCGCTGGTCCCGGCCCTGATCAAACCAAACGCTTGTTGGACAGCGAGATCCCATGCACCTTCAACTTCTGGTAGAAAGTGGGTCGCGAAATCTGCAACACGGCGCAGGCCTTGTTGACGCTGTCGCAATGCTTGAGCACGCTGATCAGATAGCGCTTCTCGGCGGCGAGGACATAATCCTTCAGGCTGGCCTTGTCCATCAGTTCGGCCGAGGCGAAGGGCACGAGACGGCCTTCGTCCTCCAACTGCGACGGGGCAGCGGCAGCCTCCGCCTCCAGCGCGAAGCTCGGCTCCGCTTCCACTACCGGGGCCGCCACCCCCTGCCTCACCTGCACGGGCATGCCGGCCTGGAAGAAGCGCGTGATGTCCGCCGCTGCGATCATCCGCCCCTTGCTGGTCAGATAGGCGGCGCGGATGATGTTCTTCAACTCCCGCACGTTGCCGGGGAAGGCATAGGCTTCCAGGGCCTGCAGGGCGTCCTCGCTGAGTACCTTGTAGTACTTGTCGTACTCTTCGTTCAAGCCGAAGAGAAAATGATTGACCAACACGGAGATATCCTCCCGGCGATCGCGCAGGGGAGGAATGTCGAGGCGCACGGTGTTGAGCCGGAAGAAGAGGTCCTCGCGGAAGTTGCCCTTGTTCATCTCTGGCACCAGCTGCCGGTTGGTGGCGGCGATGACGCGCACATCCACCCGGATCAGCTCGGAGGAGCCGACCCGGTAGAACTCGCCGTTCTCGAGGACGCGGAGCAGTTTTGATTGCAGGCTGGGCGGCATCTCGCCGATCTCGTCGAGGAAGAGCGTGCCGCCGTTGGCCTCCTCGAAAATGCCCTTGCGGTCCGCCGTGGCGCCCGTGAAGCTGCCCTTGATGTGGCCGAACAGCTCCGACTCCATCAGGTTTTCCGGGATGGCGGCGCAATTGCGCTTGATGAAGGGCTTGTCCTGGCGCGGCGAGGTGATGTGGACGGCGTGGGCGACCAGCTCCTTGCCGGTGCCCGTCTCGCCGTAGATCAGGACGGGATCGTTGCAGGGGCCGAAGGTCTTGATGGAATCCGCCAGCTGGATGATGGAATCGCTGTAACCCACCAGTTCGAACTCACGGGCCGTCTCCCGCTCCAGCTCGGCGATCAGTTTCTCTTCCTCGTAGAAATCGTTGATGTGGGCGTTGATCTGCTCCAGGGTGTCCAGGTAGTTGCCCGTGTCCAGGCCGGCTTCGCGGCCGGTCAGGATCGCCTCCTCGGCATAGCTCTTGGCTTCGCTCAGACGCCCCTTCTTGAAGTAGGCCCAGGCATAGTCGTTGAGGCACTTGGAGGCCTCCACCTTGAAACCGGCCTTCTTGGCGATGCGGATGGCCTTCTTCAGGGACTTGAGGGCGTTGTCGTAGCGTTCCCGGCGCAGCCAGTAGTTGCCCGCCTGCCAGTGGCAGCGGGCCTGGTCGTAAGGATCGCCGCTCTGCTCGGCCAGTTCGACGGCCCTCTCCAGGTGGTCCTGGGCCTGGCCTTGCTCGCCGCGCCGCTGGGACAGCAGGGCGCGGTAGTAATGGATGTAGGTATCGAGGTGGGAATCGGCGGCGCGCTCGGCAAAACCTTGCGCCCGGTCAAGCAGCAGGTCCGCCTCCTCCAGGTTCTGCAGGCGCAGGTGGGTCAGGGCCAGATTGATGAGCACCATGGTGCGGTCGTAGGGTTCGAGCCGCCCCTCATACAAGGAGCGGAACTTCTCGTAGATGCTCAGACCCTTCTCATGGTTGCCCATCGCCACTTCCAGGGTGGCCAGGGTGAAGACGCAGGCCATGCGCAGGGGGCGCTCCTCGGCCTTGCCCGCCCACTTGTTGGCCATGATGAGGGAGCGCTTGGCCCGCGGGTACTGTCCCAGCACGTAGCAGCACTTGGCGGAGTAGAAACGCGCGTACTCCCGCACCTTGCGGTCGGGGGACTTCTGGATTTCCGCTTCGAAGTGTTCCAGCGCCTTGACGAATTGGCGCTCGTCAAAGAGCCGCATGCCGGCGGAGTGTTCGAAGAACTCGCTATAGCTGCGCAGGCATTTCATGGCCGGTCCGCCCTTCCTCGCTTAGCGGTCAGGTTTCCAGACGGCGCGGCGCGGCATTTGATAGCGGGCCGGATTGGAGTAGACGAGGCCCGCATCCTCCTCTGATGGTCCATCGTCATCGATGATGATGTCCGGATCGTCGATCCGCCAGGGATCATTGGGCAGCCCCGGGAGCGGCGCCACAATGACGGGCTTGCCGAAGTCCCCCGGTTGCAGGTAGTAGTCGCGGTTCTCGTAGGGGTAGCTGCCTGCCTGGGCCGTCCCAAATGCGGCCAGCAGGATCGAGGCGGTCAAAAAGACTCTCATGGCACCCTCCAACATGACGCGACAACATAGAGGCTTGACCCCATTTCCGCCAGTCATTTCTCCTGTTTCGTAAAAAAGTTCTTACAGAGTGCCAGTCTGAATGGCGGGACTTGTCAGTTTTCGTAAACAATTGGAGCCGAAGAACCTTCCAGGCGACCCTTCGGCTCCCCGACCAGCCTGCTCATGCCAGCTGGTCAAGTCTGGCTTTCCTGTCCGCTTCCCTCTGAAAGGCCCCCTTGACCGGCTTTGATGTCAAATTGTCCAGACATCAACACGTGGTGCGGCCTTGCTGGATCGACCTGTGCCTTTCCAGTTCCGTGGCGCGCCGAGATCAGAAGGTCTGGGTGAATTCGAGGGCCATGCCCATGGTGCTGGAACTCGCCGCGCCGTCCGCATCCAGGAAGTCATCCTGGTCGGAACGATCCATCCGCGCTTCCAGCAGCATGCCGCGGCCGGATCCCAGCGCCGCCGTCACCGCCGCGGTCAACGACATGCGCGTCTGGGGCTCTCCCGCCACACGACCAAACAGGACCGCGTCGCTGTCATGGATGCTGTCCACCCGCCAGGTGAGACCCCACATCTCTGTCATGTCAAAATGGCCGCCCAGCATCCAGCCGGACCAGTCCATGGCCGACCCGCCCACCGGCTTGACGCTGCCCAGGTTGACTTCGGCGAACAGGAGCAGGCCGTCCAGGGGACGCCACTGGTAGTCCGCGTCAAGGATGCGCAGATCCTCGCCACCGACGCTCTTGACCGCTTCCTCCCGCCCGGTCAGCATGGACAGGCCAAGACTGCCGGCGCGGCCCAGGTCCAGGCCCAGCCTCGCCCCCACGCTGCGGCTCTCGTTCGTCTCGTCGTTCACGTCCCAGCCGTTCACCACGTAGAGCTTGAGATCCGCCGGCCCCGCCAGCGGACCCTCCGTCATGGCGCCGGTCAGGTTGGTGGGCAAGGCGTGGTCGAACAAGAGGGAGTGGCTGTACTGGTACATGTCGGGGGCGTCCAGCAGCTCAACCCCCAACGGGGCGTTGAACTTGCCGACGGTCAGCGTCCAGTCGGACACCAGGGGCAGCGGCAGGCGAAGCCAGCCCTGCTCCACCGCCAGGGAGCCGTCCCCGTCGCTCTCCAGATCGGCCCGTAGCACAAGGCCATCCGTTGTGGCATGCTCCAGGTCCACTTCCACCTGATCCAAGCGGAAGCCGTCCCCGCCGCGGTCCAGGTTGCCGGAGTAGCTGGCATCCACGAAGCCGGTGATGCGGGGGCCGACGGGTGCGGCCTCGCCCGGGCCATCCTGGGCACGGATCGTCCCGGCCAGTGTCAGGAGCAGGACGGTGGGCAAGACATGGACAGCTTTCATTGAAGACCTCCTGGCTGGGGTGCGCCGGTGGGGCCCAAGGCACCACCGGCGTGGCTTGCGTCAAAATGTGTTGGGCTCGTAGGCGGTCTCCCCGTGCAGGGAGGCGTCCATGCCGGCCATCTCCTCGGCCTCCGTGGTCCTTACCGGCGTGATCTTGTTGATCAGCCACAGCATGCCATAGGTGAAGGCGAAGGCGTAGAGCGAGGAGAAGAGCAGGGCCGCCACCTGCTTGCCGAAGAAGGCGGTGCCGCCCAGCAGGAGGCCGTCCTGGCCGGCGGGGTTGACCAGCCGGCTGCCCAGCAGGCCCAGCATGAGGATGCCCAGCGCCCCGCCCACGCCGTGCACGCCCCAGACGTCCAGCGCGTCGTCCCAGCCCAGCCGGTTCTTCAGCGCCACGGCCATGTAGCAGACCACGCCCGCCACGCAGCCGATGAGGGCCGCCACCGTCGGCGTGACGAAGCCGGCCGCCGGCGTGATGGTGGCCAGTCCCGCCACGGCCCCGGTCAGCAGCCCGACGAACTTGGGCTTGCGCTCCAGGCTCCAGGCCAGGAGCAGCCAGACGAAGGCGGCGAAGGAGGCGGCGATGTCCGTGTTGAGGAAGGCCAGGGCCGTGATGGCGTCCACCTGCAGCTCGCTGCCCGCATTGAAGCCGTACCAGCCGAACCAGAGCAGGCCGGTGCCCAGCGCCACCAGGGGGATGCTGTGCGGTTCCCGGTCCGGGGCGCGGCGTCGGCCCACGAACAGCACCGAGGCCAACGCCGCCATGCCGGCGATGTTGTGCACGGCGATGCCGCCGGCGAAGTCCAGCACACCCCAGGTTTGCAGCAGTCCGCCGCCCCAGATCATGTGGACGAAGGGGAAGTAGACCAGGAAAAGCCAGAAGGTGAGGAAGACGAGGTAGGCGCCAAAGCGGATCCGGTTGGAGAAGGCGCCGGTGATCAGCGCCGGCGTGATGATGGCGAACATCATCTGATAGGCGATGAACACGAAGAGGGGGATGTTGGCCGGGCTGTAGGCGGACATGGGGTCGATGCCGCGCAGGAAGGCGTGGTCGAGGTTGCCGATGATGCCACCCTCGCCGCCGCTGAAGCAGAGGGAATAGCCCGCCACGTACCAGAGCATGGTGGTCCAGGCCATGGAGACAAAGCTCTGGATCATGATGGCCAGCACGTTCTTGCGGCCGACCAGGCCGCCATAGAAAAAGGCCAGGCCTGGCGTCATGAGCATGACCAGGCTGGTGGCCACCAGCATGAAGCCGGTGTTGCCGGTGTCGAACATGGGTCCTCCTGGAGTCACGTGGATCACCCCGGCGTCGGCGCGCCAGGCCGGGGACATGATGGGGCAGGAGGGGAGCGGCCGGGCTCAGGAAATGCCTGAAATGCCGCCAGGGAATGCCTGAAAGTGTGAATCCCTTGACAGGAGGCTTCAGTCGATGGGCGTCAGTCCCTCGCGGATGGCCAGCTTGGTCAACTCGGCCACGCTATGCAGGCCCAGTTTCTCCATCAGCATGGCGCGATGGCTTTCCACCGTCTTGGGACTGAGATTGAGCCGGGCGGCGATCTGACGCGTCCCCGCTCCCTCGGCCAGCAATTGAAGGACCTCCCGCTCGCGCGGGCTGAGCCGGTCCAGGATGGAGGGCGCCGGCGCCGTCTGGCGGCCGCGGACCAAGTCGCCGTAATCGTCCAGCAAGAGGTCGGCCAGCCCCTCCCCCACGGCGCGACGGCCGGCCAGGACCAGTTCCAGCACACGGACCAGCTCGGAGAGGGGCGTGTCCTTGGTGACATAACCGTGGGCGCCGGCGGCGAAGGCGGCCTGCACGTAGCGCCGATCCCCGTGCATGGAGAGGAAGACGATGCGGGCCGCGGGCCATTCGGCCAGCAACTGGCGGGCGGCGTCCAGGCCGTTGAGACCGGGCATGGTGATGTCCATG